>JANPIG010000181.1:0-1621 GCA_031424875.1 Cytophagales bacterium | reverse complement strand
AAACCTATTTAACTATGAAAATTAAAACAAATATATGTGTTTTAATCATTAAATATCTGTTAAATGCAAGTTTTTTTATGGCAATATTTGACGAAAACTCATTTAACGTGATGAAATATGAAAATTCATGTAGATACAGCTAATTTGCCAATAAAGTTTTAAAAGATGTAATTTTTCAAGAAAAAACTAGACATTAATTATCTCTTCGCAAAACTGTTGCTGAAGCTTGAGCAATTGGCAATAATAAAATATCTGCCACAACTACATGTGCAGGACGAGTTACTACAAAGGCTATCGTCTCGGCAATATCTTCGGGTGTGAGGGGAGTGAAGCCATTGTAAACCGCTTCTGCTCGTTTTTCATCTCCCTTAAAACGGACTAATGAAAACTCAGTTTCCACTGCTCCAGGAGCAATGTTTGTTACCTTAATACCATAAGGGTTTAAGTCTAATCTCATGCCTTCTGAAAGAGCTTCTACAGCGGCTTTTGAGGCACAATATACGTTACCATTGGGGTAAGTTGTTTTACCAGCTATCGAACTGATATTAACGATATGTCCTTTCTTACGACCAATCATCCACGGCATTATAACTTTTGAAACGTATAACAAACCCTTGACATTACCATCCATCATAGCATCCCAATCGTCCACGTTTCCATCTTGAATGGCACTTAGCCCGTGGGCATTGCCAGCATTATTAACTAATATATCAATAGCTTGTAATTCTTCGGGAAGCGTATTAAGAGCTTTTTCAACTTCAGTTCTATTTCTGACATCAAAAGTTAAAATATTGACTTTTACTTTTTCGGAAAGTGTTTGTTGGATTTCGAAAAGACGCTCCAAGCGTCTTCCACAAAGGATAAGATTGATTCCTAAATCGGCAAAGGCTTCGGCAGTGGCTTTTCCAATGCCCGATGTAGCACCTGTTATGAGAGCAAGTTTTGACATTTTATATTATTTGGTGAGGTTTGAATTGTTGAATTGTTGAACTAAATTCGACTACTTAATTCAACAATTCATTAATCCGATAATTCAACAATTATTTTAAGGGAGAGAAATCTGTTGGAACCATATATTCAGATTTTACAGAAATAGTCAACGAACCACCCGCTTTTTCTTCTGATGCTTTTCTGACGGCTTGCCATTCAGGGCTTGCTCCAAAGGTTTTGAACGATGCCAGACCGTCTTCTTTAGTTTTATGAGCCAAAAAATAAATCAGCATATCATCCGCACCTTGGTCTTTGTCGGTAGGAGTCCAATACATAATATTTGTCATACTATTAACTTCAAATAATTTAACAGTATGGTCTCTGAAACGAGATAAAAGATTAGGTAAATGATTGGGCGTAGCTTTATAAGTACGTAATTCAAAAACTCTATCACCTAGAGGCTTCATATTATTAGGAGAAAAATCCGTTGTTTTCAAGAAAACATTTTCCACTTTTGCTACTATTTCACCGTCTTTAACTGATTCAGTTTTTGCTTTTACCCAGTCTTTATCGTTAGAAAATTCTTTCCATGATTTATCCCTCTCTTCACGAGAAGGATATGACATTAAGTAAACCAATTTATTATCTTTATTGTCTAAAGGTGTCCAAAAACCCTCCACACGCATATTAT
>JANPIG010000180.1:0-7113 GCA_031424875.1 Cytophagales bacterium | reverse complement strand
TAAGAACACGATGGGTATGATGTTTAGTGTGAAAAAGAATTGGTAGTTTTGTAATATGAAATTTAATTACTATAATTATTTTTAGTGTAAAAGTTAGTTTTGTACAATATAAAAAATGAATTTAAAAGATAAATCAATTTTAATTACAGGCGGTACAGGTTCTTTAGGCAAAGCTTTAACCAAGCATATAATAACCACTCATCCAAATGTCAAGAAAATAATTATATTTTCGAGAGATGAGCAGAAGCAGTTTCAAATGGCTCAGGAATACCCTGAAAGTGTATATCCACAGATGCGTTTTTTTATTGGAGATGTAAGAGACTATGAAAGAGTGAGAAGAGCGTTGAAAGGAGTTGATTACGTTATTCATGCGGCAGCTATGAAGCACGTTCCAATTGCTGAATACAATCCCATGGAATGTGTGAAGACCAACATAATGGGAGCGGAGAATGTGATTAATGCTTGCCTTGAAACTGGTGTTGAACGAGTAGTAGCTTTATCTACTGACAAAGCTGCCGCTCCAATTAATTTGTACGGTGCAACAAAATTAGCCTCTGACAAATTATTCGTCGCAGCTAATAATATAAGAGGATGGAATCCTATAAAGTTTTCTGTAGTACGCTATGGAAATGTTATGGGTTCTAATGGTTCAGTGATACCTTTCTTTATGAATAAAGTAAAAGGGGGGATTTTGCCAATTACCGACCCTAAAATGACCCGATTTAATATATCATTACAAGGTGGAGTAGATATGGTGATGCACGCATTAGAATATGCTTGGGGAGGAGAAATATTTGTTCCTAAAATACCATCTTACAGAATTACTGATATTGCCGAAGCAATTGGCCCCGATTGCGAAAAACCAGTTGTGGGAATTAGACCAGGTGAAAAAATTCATGAGGAAATGATAACTTCTTCTGATTCCTATTATACCTATGATTTAGGGAAATATTATACAATTCTTCCTGCAACTCATAAATGGGGTTTGCAGGATTTTATTACTGAATTTAATGCAGAAAAAGTTTCGGAAGGATTTAATTATAGTTCAGATAACAATAAAGAGTGGGAAAGCGTAGAAAGTTTAAGAAATCTTATAAAACAACACGTCGAAACTGAGATATGAGCGTACCAAAACCTATTCCTTATGGCAGACAGCATATTACAGAGGAAGATATAAATGCAGTTGTTAAATCCTTGCAATCAGATTTTTTGACGCAAGGTCCTACAATAGAAGCTTTTGAAAATAGTTTTGCTGAATATATTGGTTGTAAATATGCAGTAGCTGTTTCTAATGGAACTGCAGCATTACATTTATCAGCCTTAGCTTTAGGGGTGAATGAAAAAACAAAAGTCATTACCTCACCCATAACTTTTGCAGCATCAGCAAATTGTATTTTATACTGTGGTGGAGAAATAGTATTTACTGATATTGAAGAAGAATCAGCTACTCTGGATATTAATAAAGTACGAGAATTACTGACTAATTCACCTAAAGGTACATATCAAGGAATTATACCAGTAGATTTTGCAGGTTTTCCAGCAAATATGGAAGCATTTAGACAATTAGCGGATGAATTTGATTGTTGGCTTTTAGAAGATTCTTGTCATTCACCAGGGGGATTTTTTACAGATTCAAAAGGTGTTCAACAAAACTGTGGAAATGGTCAATATGCAGATTTAGCTATATTTTCATTTCACCCTGTGAAGCATATAGCTTGCGGCGAAGGCGGAATGATTACTACTAATAATAAAGACCTTTATGAGAAGTTGTTGACGCTTCGCACTCATGGAATTACAAAAGATGAGGAAAAGTTTAAGAGTAAAACTCAAACAGATGGGGCATGGTACTATGAAATGCAAGAATTGGGCTATAATTATCGCTTGCCTGATTTGAATGCAGCGTTAGGGCTATCTCAGTTAGAGAGAGCTAATGAAGGAATTGAAAGACGTAGAGAAATTGCTAAGAAATACGATGAAGTTTTCAAAAATACTAAAATTAGGACATTTGATAATCCTGATGGACACGCTTATCATTTATATATCATTCAAGTTGAAGATAGGTTAGGGTTATATAACTATTTGAAAGAAAATGGGATTTATTCCCAAGTACATTATATACCTGTTCATACTCTACCGTACTATCAAGATTTAGGGTGGAAACGTGGAGATTTCCCTATATCTGAGTCATATTATGGACAATGCTTAAGTTTACCGATGTATCCGAGTTTAACTGATGAACAACAAGAATTTGTATTAGAAAAAATATTATCATTTCAGAATTAAATATTTAAATAAGAATTTAATAGTATGGAACTTAAAAGATGTACAAAGTGTGTAACTCCAGAAACTCATGAAACAATAATGTTTGATGAAAAAGGAATTTGCAACATCTGTAACCAAGTAGAATATAAACAAACACAGATTAATTGGGATGATAAGAAACTTGAATTAGATGCTTTAATTGAGCAATACAGAGGTAAATCAGATTATGATTGTATTGTGCCTTATAGTGGAGGAAAAGATTCAATGTGGACGCTCTATTATTTGGTAAAACATTATAAGCTTAAACCATTAGTTGTAAGATTTGATCATGGTTTTTTGCGTCCTAATCTTGATGAAAATACAAAAAAGATGCAACGTGAATTAGGAGTTGATTTTCACCATTTTACTCCTAACTGGAAAGTTCAACAAAAGTTGATGTTGCAGAGTTTTTTGGAAAAAGGTGATTTTTGTTGGCATTGTCACACTGGAATTTTTAGTTATCCAATGTGGGTTGCAATACGTTATAATATTCCGTTGATATTTTGGGGAGAGCCTTCTTCTGAATATACTGCATATTATGATTATGAGCAAGAAGAAGAAGTTGATGAGAAAAGATTCAATAGATATGTTAATTTAGGAATTAACTCAGAAGATATGTATTACCGTTTAGGGGGATTAGTGGAAAAGAGAGATTTACTTCCTTATAGTTACCCTCCGCTTGCCGAACTCCGTAAAATTAAATATCGTTCTGTATGTTTAGGTTCGTATGTACCTTGGGATGTAAAAAAACAAGTTGGTATTCTTAAAGATGAACTTGGATGGAAGGGAGATACAGTTGAAAATGTGCCTGCTGAATATGACTATGAAAAAATAGAATGTTATATGCAAGGGGTTAGAGACTACATCAAATATATAAAAAGGGGATATACACGTCCTACGCATTTAGCTTCCATAGATATAAGAAATAATAGAATGGATAGGGATGATGCACTTGAACTTATACATGAGTATGAAGGCAAACGTCCACCGAGTTTAGACTTGTTTTTAGATTTTGTAGGTTTAACAGAAGAAGAATTCTTGCAAATTGCCAAATCTCATGTAGTGTCACCGCATGAACACAATCAAGATTTAATTACAGATGGTAATAAGATGCATGACTTCGATAAATGGTCTAAAGATGGCAAAATGGATAGAGCTGACTCATTAATACAATTAGAAAACTGGGCAAAGAGACAAATTAAATTATGATTGCTATTGTTGATTATGGAATGGGAAATTTGCTTTCTGTTAAGAATGCACTTGATTATTTAGGAGAAGAGAATTTTATTTGTTCTAATCCAAATGAACTAATAAATGCAAATAGAATAATCTTGCCTGGAATTGGTGGATTTCCCGATTGTATAAAAAATTTAGAAGCAAGTGGTTTTATACCAATTTTAAATCAATCGGTATTATTAGAGAAAAAACCAATTATGGGCATTTGTTTAGGGATGCAAATTATGGCAGAATATGGATATGAGTTTACTGAAACAAAAGGTTTAGGTTGGTTTAATGCGAAAGTTGTAAATATAAATACAATCAATAATACCATTAAAATTCCTAATGTTGGATGGGAAGAAATTACCTATAATAAAAAAAGCCCATTGTTTAAGAAATTGCCTTCCAAATCGGATTTTTATTTAGTACATTCTTTTTTTATGGAGTTTGATGATATGGATAGTCTTGAAATTGATGCTTATTATGAAGTTGAAGGTACTAAAATAACAGCTGCTATTCGTAAAAATAACATTTTTGCAACACAATTTCATCCTGAGAAAAGTTCTGAATTAGGTATGACCTTATTAGAAAATTTTATTAACTGGCAACCCTAAATAAGGAATAATGGCGAAAAGAAGAATAATACCTAAGTTACAATTTCTTAATTCAAATACGATTATAAATGCTACTGCATTAGTAACAACTGTTCATTTTGATAAGGTAGTAGAAATGGGAGACCCTATTTCTCAAGCAAGAATATTTGAAGCGCAAATGGCTGATGAACTGATTTTTATTGATATTTCAGTTTATAGAGGAGATTATCAAAAAAATACATCTTTAAATATACTTAATCAAGCGGCAAAAAAAATTTTCTTACCTTTAACCATCGGTGGAGGGATAGATAAAATAGAAGATATACGAACTTTTCTTTCAAACGGTGCCGATAAAGTAGCTATAAATTCAAAAGCTTTATCAGATCCAGACATGATAATTAAAGCATCAAAAAGTTACGGGGCATCGACTTTGGTAGCAAGCATTGATTATAAAAGAGATGTATCTAATGGTAAAAATTATGTTTATTCTCATGGAGGAAATTATAAGCACAATATCTCACCTTTAGAATGGGCAATCGAATGTCAAAAACTTGGATTCGGTGAAATATTACTTACGTGCATTGATAATGATGGAGTTCGTCAAGGTCTAGATATTGAAACTATTGAAGAAGTAACAAAGCACTTGACAATTCCAGTTATTGCATCAGGCGGTTGTGGTTTAGCAAAACACTTTGCTGAAGGATTTATAAATGGAAACTGTGATGCTGTAAGTGCTGGCACCTTTTTTTGTTTTCAAGATCAAAATATTATGCAAACTCGTTCGCAAGTTAAAAACGCTGGCGTAGATGTTAGAATTAAAACATAACTAAATGAATAACAATACTTATTTTTTGGAAAATGATCTAATATATCTACGAGAAGTTAGAGTTAGCGATGTAAATGAACAATATTATAATTGGATTAATGACCCGAATATTAATCAGTTTCTTGAAACAAGGTTTTTACCACGTTCATTACAGAATATTGAACAATTTGTACGTAGTATGGACGGGAAAAATGATGAAATCTTATTTGCAATTTGCATAAAAGAAAATGATATCCATATCGGAAATATAAAATTAGGTCCTATAAATTGGATTCACAGGTTTGCAGATATAAGTTTATTAATAGGAGATAAGAATTATTGGGGTAAAGGAATTGCAACAGAGGCTATTAAACTAATTTCTTCTTTTGGATTTAATGAGCTTAACTTACATAAGTTAAAAGCAGGATGCTATGCTGATAATAAAGGATCTGAAAAAGCATTTGTTAAGGCTGGCTATTTTGTAGAAGGTACATTAAAGCAACATTTCTTTTCAAAAGGAAATTACCATGATACAACCTTATTGGCAAAGTTAAGTAATGAAGCTAAATGATGAAAGAGAAATTAATACTTGGTACTGTTCAATTTGGCTTAGATTACGGAATTAATAACACCATTGGTAAGCCTGATTTAGAGTCAGCAGAATCCATATTAAACTATGCAATATCACAGAAAATACATATTTTAGATACAGCAGATGCTTATGGAAATTCATCTGACATAATTGGAAAATATAATAAAGATAGTATTCAAAAATTTAATATTATTACTAAATTTAAAAACATAGGAGACAGTACATTTTCGACAGAAAAATGGTTGACTGACACTATTTCAAAATTAAATGTAAATTCATTGTGGGGGTGTATGTTTCATTCAGTAGATGAATACTTTAATAACCTTGAACTTGTAAAAGAATTTGTTAAATTTCAAGGTGAAGGGTTTATAAAACATATAGGTGTTTCAATATATACTAATCAACAGTTTGAAGCTGTTTTAAATGACCAGAGAATTAATCTTATTCAATTACCCTATAATTTAATTGATAATTTTAAAACAAGGGGAGAATTAATTAAAAAAGCTAAAGACAAGGGGAAAATTATTCATGTAAGGTCTGTTTTTTTGCAGGGATTATTTTTTATGGATATTTCAAAATTACCTAATAAGTTACTCCCATTGAAATCACTCCTTTTACTTTTGCATAATTTATCTGATGAATATGGTATTTCAATTGAATCAATGGCATTAAATTATTGTATGAATAATGAAAATATAGATGGCGTTTTAATAGGTGTTGACTCTGTTAATCAATTAAAGTCGAATATTAATTCACTTAATGAAATATTATCTATTGATTTAATTAATACAATAAATAACATTACAACACCTTATACTGAATTGTTAAATCCAACAAATTGGAAATGATAGTAATTGCAATTACACAAGCCCGTATGACATCAAGCAGATTGCCTGGTAAAATACTAATGGAAATTGAGGGCAAAAGTTTATTGGAAATACATTTAGGGAGAATTTCAAAATGTTCTAAATTAAATGATATTATCCTTGCCACCACAGATTTACAAACGGATGATGCAACGGAGAAATTAGGAAACCATTTAGGTTATAAGGTGTTTAGAGGTAGTGAGAATGATGTCTTAGACAGATTTTATCAAACAGCTATTTCAATAGTTAACAAACCAGATTATGTTGTTAGGTTAACAGCAGATTGTCCTTTAATAGATTCTGAATTAGTAGATAAAATTATCGAATATACCATTAGCAAAGACTTAGATTATTGTTCAAACTGTTTAGACCCCAAATATCCAGATGGTCAGGACGTTGAAGTTTTTAAATTTGAGTCTCTTCAAAAGGCTTGGGAAAAAGCTGAATTACTATCTGAAAGAGAGCATGTAACACCATACATTTGGAAAAATTCTTCTTTTAAGTTTGGCAATTTATTTAAGTCTGAAAATTATGCAGATTATCCAGAAGATTATTCACACATCAGAATGACTGTAGATGAGGACAACGATTTTCAAGTTATTAATCAGTTAATTAAAAATTTAGGTATTGATAATACTTGGCTTGAATATGCAAATTTTCTAAAACGTGACAATTATACTAAATCTTTAAATTCTAATATCGTAAGGAATGAAGGGTATGAAAAATCAATAATGAAAG
>JANPIG010000179.1:0-3179 GCA_031424875.1 Cytophagales bacterium | reverse complement strand
AAATATTTTTCTTAATCAAGTTCCATCTTCTAAAACTCTTTCAACCAATCAAATTCAAATCTTGTGCGAAATTTACCCGTTATTTTACAGAAAGAATTTAGGCAAATATTTCGAGATAAAACCATTCTCAGAATGATGTTGATGATGCCTGTTGTGCAGTTAATTCTTATACCTTATGCGGCAGACTACGAGATTAAACACCTGTCAATCAGTATTATAGATCAAGATCATTCAAGCTATTCAAAACGCCTCACTAATAAATTAACCGCCTCTGGCTACTTTCAATTAGTACAATTTGATAACTCGTATCAAAGCGGACTGGAAAATATAGAAAAGGGTAAATCTGACTTAATTTTAACGATTCCAATCCATTTTGAAAGGGATTTAATCAAAGAAAATAAAGCAAAATTGGCTTTAGCCGCTGATGCAGTTAGTAATACCAAAGCCAGCTTGGGTTCATCATATGCCAATCAAATTATCAATGATTTCAATAACGAAATAAGAGAAGAGTGGGTACAAATACCTAAATTTAACACCTTGCCACTCATCACCATCACTACAGCTAATTGGTATAATCCACATACAGATTACCATCTTTTTATGGTACCAGGTATTCTAGCAATTTTAGTTACCATGGTTGGAAGTTTATTGGCAAGTTTGAATATTGTTTCTGAAAAAGAAATTGGTACTATCGAGCAAATTAATGTAACGCCTATCAAGAAATATGAATTTATTTTGGGTAAATTAATCCCTTTTTGGGTACTTGGACTTATCATCATCACTATTGGAATGGGAGTCGGTTTTATCGTTTTTGGATTAATTCCGGTGGGATCTTTTTTTACTATTTATTTGTTTTCGGCAGTATATTTATTGGGTGTATTAGGCATTGGCTTATTATTGAGTACCTTCTCAGATTCCCAACAACAGGCCACTCTACTGGCCTTTTTCTTTATGATGATTTTTGTACTAATGAGTGGACTTTATACCCCTATTGATAGTATGCCTTCATGGGCGAAAGTCATTGCCGCACTTAATCCTCCCATGTATTTTGTCAAAGTGCTTCGTTCTATTTACATTAAGGGAAGTTCATTTTCAGATCTTTTACCAGACTTTTTTAAGATTATTGGGTTTGCGTTTTTCTTTATTACCTTGGCAATCCTGAATTACAGGAAAAGAAGTGTATAAACGCTATTCAATTAAAGAAGACTTATCCATCTAAAAGGATTTTTGGGAAATAATATTTCATTTTTATTATCCAATTTTACCTTTTCTTGTTTAATTTGTTATTAAAAATATAGGGGATGATTGGAAAAGAAACCAAATGGTTTTGGAAAGAATTGATTTAAAACACAAAAAAAGCAGACTCAGTAAGGCTGCTTTTTTGAATTACACTTCATCAACAAACTAAAAACCAAATAAATTACTTTAAAAACTTAAAGTAACCAATCTGA
This sequence comes from Cytophagales bacterium, assembly GCA_031424875.1. Lineage (GTDB taxonomy): Bacteria > Bacteroidota > Bacteroidia > Cytophagales > Spirosomataceae > Arcicella. The sequence goes on along the minus strand of JANPIG010000179.1, from coordinate 1,728 downwards.
GTATTTGAGAATAAAGGTAATGAATAAATAATGCTTTGTCAATGGTTTTACCCTCAAATTATTCAAATAATTGGCTGTAGGAGAAGGACTCGAACCTCCACGGTGTAATTAGGTATAGTACAAACAGCGGTGGTCAACCCCAGTCTATCTTGCGATAGGCATTATACTAACTTTATTTCGTACTCACCACCCCCGAGACAGGAGGGTACGTCTGCCAAATTTCATCACCCTACAGTATGATTGCCTTTACGACATGACAAAATTAGTTTATTGGCGGTTATTTTACAAATATTTAATAAAAAATAAAAATTATTTACATTATTTTTAAAAAATAGCCAAATTTATTAAAAATTTAATAATAATATATTTTCAAATAAGCCTTTCATTGAGAAATTTTCAATAACTTAGAATGATGAAAAACATAGAGATAGACGAAGTAGATATGAAAATATTGAGCCTTCTGATGCAAAACGCTAATATGCCATATACTGAAATTGGAAAGAGAATAAATCTTTCGGGCGGAACTATTCATGTACGTATGGGCAAAATGGAAGAAGCTGGCATTGTAAGGGGGTCACAGTTGGTGATAGATTACACCAAATTAGGCTGGGATATTTCGGCTTTTTTAGGAATTTATTTAGACAAAAGTTCTTTATATGAAGAAGTCGCCAAACAATTGAAAGAAATTCCAGAAGTAGTCAGTATTAATTATACAACAGGAATTTATTCAATTTTTGCCAAAATATACTGTCGTGATACCGTACATCTTCGAGAGGTATTGCACGATAAAATTCAAAAAGTACAAGGCATCCAAAGAACCGAAACTTTTATTTCATTAGAGGAATCCTTGAACAGACCAGTACCTTTTTAGCTATGGGCTTTCAGCAATCGGCTTTTGGCAATCAGCTATCAGAGTTCAGCCATTTATCTAAATAAATCCATTAAAATTCATAAACGGTAAAATTATTACATAATGTTATTGAAATATTGCAGACTGCTGATTGCCGATTGCCAAAAGCCGACAGCCTATTTAAAATAATTCTAATCAACAGAACCTTTATACCCATTTTTGGGTTAATTTTGTAAGATAAATATTACCTAAATCATGGCAAAGGAAGAAATAGATATTTTAGAAGAAGTAACCTCATCGGAATACAAATACGGTTTTCATAACGATTTTGATGCCGACGAATTTCCGATTGGACTAAGTGAAGAAACCGTTCGTCAGCTTTCTGCAAAGAAAAATGAACCAGAATGGATGTTGGAATATCGCTTGAATGCTTACAACATTTGGTTGGGCATGAAAGAACCAAAATGGTCTAATGTAAATTATAAACCTATTGATTATCAGTCAATTAAGTATTACTCTGCTCCCAAGGCTGCCAAGGTGGTAGAATCAATGGATGATGTTGATCCGGAATTGAGAGCAACGTTTGAGAAATTAGGCATTTCATTAACAGAGCAAAAGCGTTTGTTGAATGTTAAAGACGGTGAGGAAAGAGAATTGTCTGGAATTGCGGTTGATGCTGTAATTGACTCGGTGTCTGTAGGTACAACTTTTAAGGCAGATTTGGCAAAAAGAGGAATTATTTTCTGTTCAATTTCCGAAGCTATTCAAGAACATCCAGAATTAGTTAGAAAATATTTGAGTTCGGTGGTGCCTGTAAAAGACAATTTCTTTGCAGCACTCAATGGGGCTGTATTTTCTGATGGTTCGTTTTGTTATAT
>JANPIG010000178.1:0-4013 GCA_031424875.1 Cytophagales bacterium | reverse complement strand
GGGTTCAAAGGAAATACTAAATGGCAATCCCCATTGAGATGCTTTGCCTGTTAGTTTGGCATTATAAAAACTCGAAACCACCTTCAAGCCATTCCAGATACGTTTTGGCGTAAGCTTGGAGGCAAAATTAAGACCATCATTTAGGTTTTGGTTCATCGGTTAATGTATGAGTTCGGAGTTTCGATTTGTATTTTTTAATGCTAAAATACTTATGCAAGATACCGCCAAAGGGTCGAAATGGCAAATTGTAAGCAGTTAATAGCAAATTGTTATAAGAAATTAGTGTTAGATTATAATTTAAGAAGTATTTTGTGGTAATAAAGTACTTTTCTTTAAAATAGCTATTTAAATTATAATTTTTCAAGATAAAACATTAAATTTCATTAAAATTAACAATCAACATTCATGAAAAATAACAGAAGAGATTTTATTAAAAAAATTGGCAGTACTTCCGCCTTAATGTTTGGCGGTTTGGCTCTTACTGATGCTTATGGCAAAACTATTACCCTAAAATCAGATGCTAAAATTACGGCAAATGATAAGGTCAGAATTGCCTTAATTGGTTCGGGGATTATTGGACATTATGATACTGATACTGCCCTTAAAGTACCTGGAGTAGAATTGGTAGCCGTTTGTGATTTATATTTAGGACGTTTAGAAAGAGCCAAAGAGAAGTGGGGCAAGGACATATTTACAACTCGTGATTACCGTGAAATTTTGAATCGTAAAGATATTGATGCCGTTTTAGTTTGTACATCCGACCATTGGCATGACCGCATTTCAATTGATGCCATGAATGCTGGCAAGCACGTGTATTGCGAAAAACCGATGGTACATCATATTGAAGAAGGGCAAGCAGTAATTGATACCCAAAAGAAAACGGGAAAGGTCTTTCAAGTGGGTTCGCAAGTAGCAAGTTCTGTTTCCACTGCCGAAGCCAAAAAGATTTACCAATCTGGACTAATTGGAGAATTGTCATACGTAGAAGCAACCAATGACCGCAGTTCTGCCAATGGTGCTTGGCAATATACCATTCCAACTGATGCCAACACACAAACGGTTGATTGGGATAAATACGTAGGAGATGCCCCCAAGACTCCTTTTGATGCAAAGAAGTTTTTCAGATGGAGAAATTATAAAGATTTTGGAACGGGCGTAGCAGGGGATTTATTTGTGCATCTTTTAACTAATTTACACACCATCACAGGCTCAATAGGACCTAGTAAAATTTTTGCTTTGGGCGAATTGAACTACTGGAAAGATGGCCGAGATGCTTATGACTTGGTTACGTCTTTGATGCATTACCCCGAAAGAAAAGAACATCCCTCCTTTCAGTTTTTTACCCGTGTGAATTTAGCTGATGGCGGCACTAATTCTTCCCCTTATAAATTTGTGGGAACGGAAGGTATCATTGAATTGGGTCATAATAGTATGAAAGTAAAGAGTTTCAAACGTCCCAAAGCTCCTGAATTTGGTGGTTATGATTCGGTGAATACTTTTTCAGCTGCTCAACAAGAAGAATCATCAAAAGCCTTCAAAGCGATGTATTCCGATGATGACAGAAAATGGAACTATGGTAAAGAGATAATTTTCAAAGATCCAGATGGTTACGATTCTCGTCTCGACCATTTTATTAATTTCTTTGAATCAGTCCGTACTGGAAAAAAGGTGCATGAGGATGCCACTTTTGGTTTACGTGCAGCGGCACCTGCTTTAGCTTGTAATATGAGTGCGGCATTAGGTAAGCCTATAATATGGGATGCACAGAAGATGAAAGTAGTGTAGTTTTTAGAATTGGATAAAAATTAAAAGCCTATGAGTTGAAATTTCAATTCATAGGCTTTTAATTTTCTTAAACCATAATATTATGTATTAATGTGTCATTTTCAAAGCAATTTCAAGCCTTTGGGCAGCATTATCCCAATTCATAAAATTGAACAATTCATCCACAAAGTCAGCACGTTTATTTTTGTATTTTAGGTAGTAGGCATGTTCCCAAACATCAACAACCATCAGAGGGACGATTCCCCAAACGGTCAATTTTTCGTGGTTTTCAACTTCTAAAATCATTAAACGGTTGCTTTGAGGATGGAAGCCTAAAAGTCCCCAGCCATTACCATCTACATTTTTGGAATGATGAGCTAATTGTACTTTCATTTTATCATAAGAACCGAAATCTCTCTCTATTCTTTTCAATAAATCTCCCTTGGGTTCAGTTTTTTTATTAGTTATATTAGTCCAAAAAATGGTATGTAAAACGTGGCTCGAAAGGTGTAATGATAATTTCTTTGTCCAGTAATCTATGCCTTCAAAATTACCAGTTTCCAAAGCGGTTTTTATAATTCCAGTTGCTTTATTAGCAGTATTTACCGCTCCGCCATGATGGGCAGTATAATGCAGTTTCAAAACATCAGCGGGCATAAAAGGTTCTAAAAAAGTATCAGAATAAGGTAATGACCCCAATATAAATTTGCCAGAATCATCAGTCAGTTTATCCAGACCGCTTTCATTAAGCGTGGCACTAAAAATGTCATTGCCTTTCAGTAAACTTGCTCCCGTGAAAAGTGCAGTATTACCTAAAAATTGATTCCTTGTCATAAAAAAAATTTTTTAAAATGATACAACCAATGCACCCAATTAGAATGTAATGTTCGATATTTTTTTGGTATTTCCAATGTATAATACCGTTATTACCATAATTAATTAAATTTAAAAAAGAACTTGATCCTATTAAATAACCTATGACTAAAGTTTCTTTTTTCTGACATCAAAATTTTGAAAAAAGAATACCCTTATGGCATCAACATTTCTAAATTTTGTACCAGCCGATAATTGTTGAAAAACATTCATATAGCCAAATTGGATATTTGAATGTGAATCAAGATTGTAGGCTAAACCCACAAAAAAGCGATTTTGATCGAAAGGTAAATAGGTTGAATTATTGGAATTTGGAAAATTAATAAAAATTTCATCATTTAAAATGGCTGAAAAAGTTTTGGGAGCAATTCCTTTTTTTGATAGTGGAATATTGAGTAAAAAATTGCTCCTGAGCCTCAAATCAAAACGATAACCATCAGCCAATTCATTATCATTTTTAATGTTATGTCTAAATCTTTCTTCTAAACGAAACCAATTCATCGTTCTGATAGCACCAAATTTACTATGATATTGCAGTTGTTGCCAAAGTCGATGTTCAGGTTGGGAAATATTAGCATGACCTTCCTCTGGAAAATGATTGATAAAAGCATAACCATTGGTTAGTTTCATATCATCATTTAAGTAATAAGTCAACCCCGCCCTAAACATCCCTTTTGAGGGTTCTTTGACAAAATGTTCCGTGCCACGATATTGAGCCTCTGCCCAAAATCCCCATTTATCGCTCAACCGAGTTTGATTAAAGTAGCCTAACCAAAGTTGTTCTTCGTTAATGGTTTGTCTTGTTGTTTGTGCATTGAGATTAATACTGATTATTGAAATCAGTAAAATAAATATTATTTTTTTCATTGTTTACTGGCTTATAAAATTATTTAACAAAGTTAGCCCTTCTTTCCAATGTCCCAAGTTGGAAGTGGCATTAATATGCCCTTTTTTGCCAATGTTAATAAATTCACTTCCCCACGCACAAGCAAATTCATAAGCTCGTGCAATGCTGGCATATTGGTCGGTGGTGCTGGCAATAACTATACTTTTGAAAGGTAGTTGAAAGGATGGAATTGGGCTAAATCCTTCAACAAAACTTAATCGTCTTGAATTATCCACATCGGGAGGAGCTACTAAAAAAGCCCCTTTAATCATGTCTGAGGTATATTTTTCTGCCCAATGAACCACCGTCAAGCAACCCAAGCTATGTGCAATTAAATAAGTGGGCTTGGTTAATTTTTTCACTTCTTCATCCAATTGTTCAATCCAATCTTGACAAACTGGTAAATCCCAATTTACTTGCTCGACCCTATGAAATTTTTCAGGGTTTTGCTTCTCCCACAAACTCTGCCAATGAGCTGAACCTGAGCTAC
>JANPIG010000177.1:0-1324 GCA_031424875.1 Cytophagales bacterium | reverse complement strand
ATCGCAAAAGCCAATGAAGGCAATTATAAAAAGGATTCCATTAAAAATTTACCTATTTTCAAACCACAGCATATTTTGGTGGGAAAAGTTTATAACTATGGCAAAAGGGATGATTTGTACAGTTTTTATCCTCGGAGTTTGACTTATACTTCACCCTTGTTTGGCATTGATTTGAATACAGTTGATGGCTATTATGCACAAGGTGGTTTAAAATATGAAACTCGTGAAAAATTGACAAAACGAACCTCTTTATATACAGATTTACGATATGCTTTCGGTCGTAAGGCTCTCAATTGGGATATTGGATATTTTCATTTGTTAAATCAACATACCTACGAAATAAAGGCTGGAAGGATGGTGCAACAATACAATGATAACAATCCAATTCAAAACGTTGCGAATTCATTTTATACTCTATTTTTGGAAGAAAATTATTTAAAAATTTATCAAAAAGATTTTGTTGGTTTTGAATATAAAAACCGCTTTTCGCAGGTATTATCAGCTGGAATTAATTTGGAATATTCTCAAAAAAAGGAATTGCGAAATTTAGATAATTTTAAGCCATGGATTGATAATAAGGATAAAGAATTTACTTCAAATCGTCCTGATGGTTTAGAACTGAAAGATAGTAAATATGTGAATCCAGAAGTTTTGACAACGGATATTAACTTGATTTTCAGACCATTTGCTAAAAAGAGGTCATTTAATGGCAGGGAATTTACGATTAACAGGGGCAACCCAATTTTTAAAATTAGAAGCACCAATGGAATGCTGTCAGATGGTAATTATTCAAGAATACAGGGGAGTTATGAACAAACCTTTGAATTAGAAAAAGTAGGAGATTTACATTTTTTAGCTAACTATGGTGGGTACTTAAAAGAGCCAACATATTTCTCAGATTACAGACACTTCAACGGAAACAAAACCTTCCTCCGTTCATTCAGTTTTGATGCATTTCGGAATTTAGATTATTATCAAAACAGTACCAAAGGCAACTATCTGGAAGTATTTGTAGCTAATGACTTTCAGAAATTTTTGTTAACACAGATTACTCCTCTGCGAATTTATGGCTTAAAAGAATCTATTTTTGCCAATTATTTAAACGTTGCTAAACAAGATTTTAATTACTTAGAAATTGGTTATGGAATATCGGGAATTGGGAAATTATTTGGTTTGGAAGTGGTAGGAAACTTTGTGAATGGAACTTACGGTTCAACCGTTTTGAGAGTGAAGTTTAATCGATAATAAATTATTCAAAAAGCCCTCAAATTGTGAAATTTGAGGGCTTTTTGAATAAAAATATAAAATTATAATTGCGAATATG
>JANPIG010000176.1:0-2798 GCA_031424875.1 Cytophagales bacterium | reverse complement strand
TTAGGGATTAGGGATTAGGGATTAGGGAAAATCGGATTTCATTTCTTCGAGTTCCTGAAAATAAAATGTTTTTACCCAATCCCGAATTACCCAATCCCGAATCCCTAATAACTTACCCGATATTTCTTCCCAGGTAAAGACCTGACAAACCCTTGAAATTCAAGGTTTAAGAGTAATGATGATAGTTTGGCAACGTGAATTTGCGTCTGCCAAGCCATATCATCAATCTGCATTTCTTGATTTTTATGAAGTAATGCCATTACCTGACTTTCTTCTTCGGTGAAGTTAGAAAAATCAATGGGAGGGTCTTGATTCTTGCTTTTTTCATGTCCTTTCATATCCCAATTTAGGGCTTCGATTACATCTTTTACGCCCGTAAAAATTTGAGCTTTGTTTTCTTTAATTAATTTATTACAACCTTCTGAAAAAGATTTTCCAATCTGCCCAGGCACCGCAAAAACATCTCTGTGATAGTTGTTGGCATACTCTGCCGTGATTAATGCTCCTCCTTTAACGGCTGCTTCCACCACAATAGTAACATCTGCCATGCCCGCAATGATACGATTTCGCTGTGGAAAAAATCTTGGGTCGGGCTGTGTCCCGAAAGTTTGTTCCGTCAAAACTCCTCCGATTTCTTGCATCTGAATAGAGGTTGTTTTATGCTGATAAGGATAAATAAAATCAATGCCACTCGCCATCACCCCAATTGTTGGAATGTTATTTTTCAAACAGGCTTTATGAGCAATAATATCAATCCCATAAGCCAACCCACTGATAATCAACGGGTTGAGAGATGATAATTCGCTAATAATCTGTTCCGTTATCACCTTACCATAATCCGTAGATTTGCGTGTGCCTACAATAGCAACGGTTTTAGTAGTATTCAAATCTGCCTTGCCTTTATAATACATCAGCACGGGCGAATCATACAATTGTTTAAGGCGATTTGGATAATTCTTATCAGTATAAAAAAGCAACTCAACTTCCTGTTTATCAGCCTCTTGAATGATTTTCCAAGCGTTTTCCAGTACCGATTTGTCTTGTAAATTTTGAGCAATTGTTTTACCAATATTTGGAATTTTAAGGAGTTTTTGAACCGGCATTTTGAAGGCTTCTTCCGCAGAGCCGCAGTAGCTAATCAATTGACGAACAAGGACATCGCCAATTTTGGGAATAAGTGTAAGAGCAACTTGATATAATTTATCTTGCGTGGTTGACATTGTTTTATGTGGTTAATTATTATCAAAAATAAAATTCCTTTTCTACTAAACAAATTGTTATCTTAGATTTCTAATTTGCGACTAATTAAGTAACTGACTATCAGTGATTTAAAAACCCTAATTAAACTATGGCAAGTCAACGAAAATATGCACTCATTCTTAGCGGAGGTGGGTTCAAAGGAGCTTTTCAAATTGGAGCTTTACAGTATTTAATGGAAAACGGAATTCGTCACAATGATGGAACAATTGTGCAAAATCCCAAATTTGATTTTATTGCGGGGGTGTCCGTAGGAGCTTTGAATGGCTCTTTTATGGCAATGGAGGATTTTGAAGGGCTAAAAAAACTGTGGGAAGAGGTGAAAACCAAAGGACCAAGCGAAATTTACACTTCCGATTTAGTCGAAATCAAGGGCGATAAAATACAGGCAAATTTTAATGGAATTCTAAAAAAAATCTTACCTGATTCCTTGTTTAATGTTGCTTTTAAATTCATTTTCCAGAAACAAAAATTATTGGATTCTATTGGTGAAAATTTCAATAAAATTAAGTCCATTGCCGACAGTCAGCCCTTGCGAAATACGCTATTGCGGGTAATTAAGCGAGATAAATTTAAAGTTCCTTTCAAAATGGGCTTTGCTTCGTTGGTCGATGCCGAGTATTATTCGCCCATGCCAAAAGACTTTGATTCGGATGAAGAATTGGCAAAAGCTATCTTGGCCTCTGCCGCTTTGCCGATGGTTTTTCCTTATATTAGTACTGTTACTTTCCGAAAAGATGGTGTTCCCATTACGACAAGAAACCTAACAGATGGCGGTGTACGCAATATTTCACCCCTTTATGATGCTATTTCTTATGTAAAAGAAAATGACCAAAATGCAGATTGGCATTTTATCATTATTAATTGCTCTGCCGACGAAGAACACGTGGACACCAGCAATATCGACCCAAATGTAGTGGGGTATGCGTTCAGAGCTTCAAATGATATTTTGACCAATGAGGTTTTGGGAAATGACTATAAGATATTTTTGCTGATAAATAGTCTGGTCGAACAAGCCGCTTTGAAAGATATGACCCTTTTAGGAAGCGATGATTTGCCTTTAATTAAGTTCAAATACAAAGTAATTCGGCCCGATGACCCTAACGTGTTAGGCAGCGATACAGGTGATACGCTTGATTCGAGAAGAGGAACGCTTGAATTTAGAGAATTTAAAGGTAAAGAAATTGCCAAGAGAGAGATGGAAATTATGAATGACCGTAATTGGTCTTGATTAGTATTAATAGATATGGGTCTTAAAAACCCAATATATATTATTTTATAAAATCCAGTTCTTCATCATCTTCTTCCTCTATGCTTTCATCATTATTTAAAGAATCTCTCAAAAATACCATAAAAGATTTTATTTCGTCCAACTTATCAATAACGCCTTGATTAGCGTTTTTTTTCTTCTTCTTATTTTCCAACGCCTTTTTGGCGCCTTCAATGGTATATCCTTGATTATCAACCAATTCCACTATTTCTTTAAGATGTTTTATGTCATCTTGAGTATATTTTCTATCCCCCGAACGGTCTCGTCTGGG
>JANPIG010000175.1:0-1541 GCA_031424875.1 Cytophagales bacterium | reverse complement strand
AGGCTCTGAAAATCAAGCAATTGACCATCTTGGAAAATTTCAAAGCGTTGACCTGTAACTACATGAAAACCTGTTTTTTTAGTCACTAATTCTACATAACCTTCGGCAAAAGCAGTTTCTTTATGAATTTCATCCCAAAATTTTTCATCATAATTAGCATCCTTATTTTTGATGTCACCATCAACAAAGGGAGTCAAGGTAATTTTACCATCAAAATTTAGGGGAATAATAGAATAACGTATCACGCCAGATTCGTCATCAACAATTGAATTGAGTCTTTTAGCGTTAACTTTTATTTGTTTGCCAGAAGGTAAAGTTGCTATAAAAGAACGTTCTAAATAACCGTCTTTCATATTCAGAACACGCTGAAAATCAGACACTTCACAGGTATTCAAGTCTAATTCTTCATCCTCAATCTGAACTTTTATTCCTATCCAATTGGCGGCATTCAAGACTTTGGCAAAATATTCAGGATAGCCATTTTTCCACCAACCCACACGGGTTTTGTCTGGATAATATATACCTGCTACGTAATTTCCTTGAAGTGTTTTTCCCGTAAAAGTTTCTTCAAAATTACCTCGTTGCCCCATACGTCCGTTACCGAGCGAACATACAGATTCAGTAATTTCATTAAATTCACGATTGAACCCGTTTTCGATAATACACCATTCATCGTGTTGTAAATAATTCTTCATATTTCTAAAATAGCTTTGAGTCGTGAGGTTTGGTCCAACTGAAAAAAAACACAAATTTCTACGACTATTTGACTAAAAATGGTTAATGGTAAAAGCAAAATTAAAGGCAATTAAACAAAAACACTTTGCTGTGCTAAGGTGTTTTTGTAAAAAAATTATCCTAATTTTTCGAGGGTCATTTCTTCAAAACCACTTATTACAATGTCTGCATCTGTTAAAATTTCTGGTGAACCCACACCCACGACTCGCATCCCTCCTGCTTTACCTGCTTGCACCCCTGCCAAAGCATCTTCAAAAACTACACAATCTTCTGGTTTACAGTTGGTTGCTTCTGCTCCCATTAAGAAAACTTGTGGGTCGGGCTTGCCTTTTGTAATATTATTCCCATCAATAATAACATCAAAATAAGGTAACATGTCAATTCTTTCTAAAATCAATTTAGAATTTTTGCTGGCTGAACCCAAGGCAATTTTAATGTTGTTTTTACGTAATAATATTAAAAAATCTTTTACGCCAGGTAAAACTTCCTTGGGGGTCATTTCCTTTACTAAATCTAAGTACCACTCATTTTTACGAGTTGCCCATATTTGCTTTTCTTCTTCAGTGAGGTTGACCTTGCCCCAATTTAAAATTAATTCTAAGGATTCCATTCTCGAAATGCCCTTCAATTGTTCGTTCTGATTTTCGGTAAAATCGAACCCTAATTCATTGGCCAATCGCCTCCATGCTTGAAAATGGTAAACGGCGGTATCTACAATTACGCCATCAAGGTCGAAAAGGCAGGCTTTTACTTTTGTCATAAATCTGTAACACGGACAGCCTGTCCGTTTTGTTTATAAAATTTTC
>JANPIG010000174.1:0-3119 GCA_031424875.1 Cytophagales bacterium | reverse complement strand
ACGGAGTTTATTATCGTTCATTTTTCCAAATTACGCTTTGTAATGATTTTATTCGCCAGTCGTCGGATGATAATTTGAGCAAAAGAGGAATCGCTGGAACGGATGCCGATAATATCCGAAAATACAGAGCCGAAGCCAGATTTTTGCGAGCGTATCAATATTGGGTTTTGATGGATTTGTTCGGAAATCCTCCTTTCGTAACTGAAAATGATGCCATCGGAACGGGTTTGCCAAAGCAAATTCAGCGTAAAGATTTGTTTACTTACATTGAAACGGAATTGAAAGCAATCGAAGGAGATTTAATTGCTCCAGGGCAAAACGAATATCCAAGAGCTGAAAAGTCAGCAGCTTGGGCGTTACTGGCAAGGTTATATTTGAATGCTGAGGTTTATACAGGTACACCAAAATACTCAGAAGCAATTACTTACGCCAATAAAATAAAGTCAGCAAATTATACGCTTCATCCAGATTACAGAGAATTAACGATTGCGGATAATCATTTGAACAAAGACGAAAACCTTTTTATGATTGCTTACGATGCAAAATTTACGCAAAATTGGGGTGGCACCACCTATTTAACACATGGTCCAGCGGCAGTTCCAGGTTCAATTTCGGGTACGAGCGGGAACTGGGGCGGTTTGCGAACAACCCAAAATTTTGTTGATTTATTTGCTGACCAAACGGGAAATACCGATAAGCGTCCACAGTTTTATACGGTCGGACAAAACAAAAATATGACTGATTTGTACGTGGGAACGGACGGATATTCAACCACAAAATACCGTAATAAAACCCGAACAGGAGCGGCAGCACCAAACGCCGATGCCGCAGGAAACTGGACGGATATTGATTTCCCTGTGTTCCGTTTGGGAGAAATAAATTTGATTTATGCCGAAGCCGTTTTACGGGGTGGAACGGGCGGAGATTTGACAACTGCCTTGACCTACATTAACCAATTAAGAACCCGTGCTTATGCAGGAAAAACAACTGGAAACATCACCGCAGGACAATTAACGCTTGATTTTATCTTGGACGAACGAGGTCGTGAATTATATTATGAGGCTCATCGCCGTACTGATTTAATTCGTTATAAAAAGTTTACAACTACTGGATATTTATGGGCTTGGAAAGGTGGAATTGTGGGCGGAAGAGGCGTTGAAGATAAATATAGTCTTTTCCCAATTCCCACGAATGATTTATCATCAAATCCAAATTTGGTTCAGAATAAAGGGTATTAAAACGTAGAACAACAAATAATCATGAAAAATATATTCAAAAAATATCTTATTGCGAGTGTTTTAGGACTGTTTCTTTTTTCTTGTGAAAACGATGAATTAAAAACGGTAATGAAATCAAATGCAACCCCAGGGCTCTCTCTGTCAGCCACCAATGGATCATTATCAAAAGATACCCCCGATGCCAATGCCCTCACCGTTACTTGGACTAAACCTGAGTATGGTTACAGTGCCGCCGTAACCTATCGTTTATTGGTTGATAAAGCGGGGAATAATTTCAAAACTGCACAATCATTTTCAACTGGAAATGTCACCACATACAGTTGGACAAATAAGCAACTAAACGGTTTATTGGCTGGAATGGGCTTTAAACCAAAGGAAACTGCCAGTTTAGAATTCATGGTTGAGTCAATTTTAAGTTCCGATTTAACCCAAAAATCTGAGGTGAAAAAGTTTACAACGGCGGCTTATTTAGACCGTCTCGACCTAAGTTCTACTTGGGGATTAGTTGGTTCGGCTGCTCCAAATGGTTGGGATGGTCCAGATGTGCCTTTCTACAAAACGCTTTCATCAACGGGTGTATTTGTGTGTTACGCAAAATTGACGGATGGAGATATTAAAATTCGTGAAAACAATCAATGGTCAGTCAACTACGGAGATAACGGAAATGATGGTACACTTGAAATAAATGGTGCGAATATTTCAGTAAAAGCAGGTTCGTACAAAATTACTTTTGATAGTAATAAATTGTTAGTAAAAGTGGAGAAATTCTCTTGGGGAATTGTTGGTTCGGCTGCTCCAAATGGTTGGAATGGTCCTGATTTAGACTTTTTCTACGACCCTGCAACTGACCAATTTAGAGCATTAGGAAGTTTTGTTGACGGTGATATAAAAATTCGTAAAAATAATGATTGGAGTATTAATTATGGCGACACTGGAAATAATGGCTCTTTGGAATTGAACGGGGATAATATTGCGGTCAAAAAAGGTGTTTATTTAATCACTTTTAATCCAAATACATTGGAGGTGAAACTTGAAAAAACTTCAATTCCTGGGATTGTTGGACCTGCCGCCCCAAATGGTTGGGATGGTCCAGACGTGCAATTTATTCCTAACTTTTTTAAGGATACTGGCGTTTGGGTAGCCAATAGTGTAAAACTCAAAGCGGGTGATATGAAATTCAGAATGAACAATGATTGGAGTATCAATTACGGTGATGATGGCAATGATTTAAGTTTAGAACTCAACGGTGCTAATATTACCGTGGCAAACGCTGGGACTTATGACATTGAACTCAATCTCATTAACACGCCAAAACCAACTTATACGATTAAGAAAAAGTAAGGGTTTGGACAATTCTTATAGGGTATGAGCTTACACGGAGAACCATAGAGAAAAAATCTTTCTTTGAATCCTCTGCGTTTCTCTGTGTAACCGCATACCCTCAAATAATTCGTACAAAAACCAAAAAGTAAAATGAAGAAAATAATTCTCTTACTCTTTATCCTATCTTCCCTTTCATCTTGTGGACAGGACGAAAACAAAGGCGGAAGTGTTATGCCCATTATGCCAACGACTACCTCAAACTTCGCCAAAGGTGCTGACGTAAGTTGGATTACCCAAATGGAGGCGGAAGGCAAGAAATTCTATAATGCTTCTGGAAAAGAAATGGAGGGAATGGCTTTGATGAAATCGTTGGGCATGAATTCGATTCGTTTACGGGTTTGGGTAAATCCTTCGCCAGCCTACAATAATACTGCCGATGTAGTGGTTAAGGCTCTTCGGGCAAAAGCATTAGGAATGCGAATTATGATTGATTTTCATTACAGCGACAATTGGGCAGACCCAGGCAAACAGACAAAACCCGCTGCATGGAAGAATTTG
>JANPIG010000173.1:0-2370 GCA_031424875.1 Cytophagales bacterium | reverse complement strand
TGTTAGATGAACTTTATACCGACCTTTGGCAATTGAAACAGTCTCTTTATCAGTCATTTACGTTAAAACAAGAAACACAAGAATTTAATATTGAACCTATTTCTAAGGAAGAATATCAAGATGAAAACAAGACAATTTTTAAAGGTTTTGTATTATTTAGTGCGATGGGATTTTTGAGTTATTTCTCTGGATTGATGTACTTATTTGTTATTATTTCAGTATTTTTTAGAGAGGGAAATGTTATTTGGATGATAATTATTTTTGGAATTTTCATATTTGGAATAACGTCTCATGGATTGCACTATTTTATACTGACAGACAATTATTTGATTGTCAAAAACCATAATTTCTTCTGGAAAAATGACGTTCATCGTTTGTCGGACATAAAGAAAATTTCATTTGAAAAACGTGGTAAAAGCCCAAATTTTATGAGGATTATTACCAATGATTTCAAGATGAATGTTTATCCCGCTGATTCGCTTAGTAGGAAGGATTGGAGGAATTTGAGGGAGGATTTATTGGAGAAGAGTGTTTTGGTGGAAGATTTTATAAGTTTTCTTTAATCCCAATACTCATGGCATGACTTTGAGTCATGCCATGAGTAACCTTTTCTAAATCATTACCTCGAAAGATACAAATTCCGTTCTCCATAAACCTTTCGAAAGAAATCGTCTTTCAACGAATCTATAAAGTAAATGGCTTCACCTGTCGATTTCATTTCGGGCCCTAATTCCATGTTTACATTCGGGAATTTGTTGAATGAGAATACTGGAATTTTTATCGCCCAACCTTTCTTTTTGGGTTGGAAGTTGAAGTCGCTCAATTTCGCTCCCAACATTACTTTCGTGGCGTAATTTACATACGGTTCTTGGTAGGCTTTGCAAATGAACGGAACCGTGCGTGAGGCTCTTGGGTTGGCTTCTATGATATATACTACTTCGTTTTTCACGGCAAACTGGATATTCAACAAACCGACTGTTTTCAAAGCCAAAGCAATTTTACGAGTATGGTCTTTTATCTGTTGGATTACATTTTCGGATAAATCAAAAGGAGGAAGTACCGAATGTGAATCACCTGAGTGGATTCCTGCGGGTTCGATGTGTTCCATGATTCCAATAATATACACGTCTTCTCCATCACAAATAGCATCCGCTTCTGCTTCAATGGCATTTTCTAAGAAATGATCGAGGAGGATTTTATTGCCTGGAATGTCTCTCAAAATATCCACTACGTGTTGCTCCAATTCTTGTTCGTTAATCACAATTTTCATCGACTGCCCACCCAATACATACGATGGACGCACCAACAATGGATAACCCAATTGACGGCCCAATTCTGCGGCATTGTCGGCATCTTCACAAACGCCAAATTGTGGAAAAGGAATGTCATTTTCCTTCAACAGTGTTGAAAATGCTCCTCTATCTTCTGCCAAATCAAGGGCTTCAAAAGATGTTCCGATGATTTTTATTCCGTATTTCGAGAGTTTTTCGGCTAATTTTAAAGCCGTTTGACCACCCAATTGTACGATGACACCTTCGGGTTTTTCGTGCTGAATGATGTCGTAAACGTGTTCCCAGAAAACGGGTTCAAAGTATAATTTATCAGCAATATCAAAATCTGTTGAAACGGTTTCGGGGTTTGAGTTAATCATAATTGCCTCATAACCAGCTTCTTTTGCCGCCAAAATTCCGTGAACGCATGAGTAATCAAACTCAATGCCTTGGCCAATTCGGTTTGGTCCAGAACCTAAAACAACGATTTTCTTCTTATCCGTTTTTACTGATTCATTATCCAAAGTCTCTGAACCTTGCGAGAATGTTGAGTAGAAATAAGGCGTTTTTGCTTCAAACTCAGCCGCACAAGTATCTACACATTTGTATATACGCTTGATTCCGAGGTTGTTACGCTTATCATATACTTCCGATTCCTTGCAATTTAAGGTATAAGCAATCTGACGGTCGGCAAAACCTTTTAGCTTGGCTTCTCTCAATAAATCAGTCGTAACGGAATGAATATTATATTTTTCGAGTTCATTTTCAACTCTTACCAAATCTTCTATTTGATACAAAAACCACTTATCAATTTTGGTAGTTTGCTGAATAGTTTTGAACGAAATACCTAATTTAAAGGCATCGTAAATATGGAAAAGACGATTCCAAGAGGGATGTGCCAACGAATACATAATTGCCTCTTGGTCACGAAGTCCTTTACCGTCTGCACCCATACCATTTCGCTTGATTTCGAGCGATTGACAGGCTTTTTGAAGGGCTTCTTGGAAATTACGACCAATACCCATCGTTTCGCCAACCGATTTCATCTGGAGTCCCAAACTCTTATCTGCCCCCTTGAATTTATCAAAATTCCAACGGG
>JANPIG010000172.1:0-3423 GCA_031424875.1 Cytophagales bacterium | reverse complement strand
ATTATTGAAAGTAACTGCATTTTGCGTGAAAATAGAAGCTACTGGCAAAGTGGCAAAATTGCGAGCTGTTGAAGTAATCTTAGACCAAAACTGATTGTTCTGAGCATCATTATTATCAACTCCGAAAGTAGATCTGAATGTCAGATTTTTGAGAATATTATAAGAAAAGTAACCACTCAAATTCACGGCTTTGGTATAGGATGCCTTATATTCTGCTTCAGTGATGGCAATTGGATTGCTGAGTGCTTGCCCACCACCCGAAACATACAGGGCTTCGTCAAAAAAGTCTATGTCTTGATTTGCTCCAATTAACAAGGGACGATACTGTACCGAGTGACGTAAGCGGTTGGTCGATTTAGTTCCACTTCCCGAAGTTCCAGCTCCTCTGATAGTTTGGTTAAGATACCTTACATTGAAGCCAATTCTAAGTTTATCACTTGCTTTATGGTCAATTTTGAAATTTGCTAAATAGCGGTCAAAACCCGATTCAAGCAAGATTCCTTCTTCTTTGTTAGCGGTCAAGCTCAAATTAAAACTTGTTTTAGCATCGCCACCATTAATCATCAAATTATGGTTTTGGTAAGTAGCTTTTCTACCAAAAACTTCTTTTTGCCAGTCGATAGGCGTAACTGTTTTATATTGATTGATATTGTCCCAAGTACCGTACTGATTGGTAAAACTTGTTTCTGCCGCCACGTCTCCTCTGCTTCTTTCGTATTGCCAGCGAACAAAATCGTAAGGGCTCATTACATCTAAGGTTTTAAAAATTTGGCGAAACCCCGTTGAACCATTATAACTGACAGAAGTTTTACTGTTTTTGCCAGATTTTGTGGTGATAATAACCACTCCATTGGCCCCTCTTGCTCCGTAAATAGCGGTGGTAGAGGCATCTTTCAGCACATCAATACTTTCAATATCTTGCGGAGAGATGAAGGAAAGGGCATTTTCAACCTGAATTCCGTCCACAATATAAATAGGAGAATTATCTTGTGTAATAGAACCGCCACCACGAATTCTGATTTGAATATCTGCCCCAGGAGCTCCCTCCGAAGTTGTTACTCGTACCCCTGCTAATCTACCCGTCAGGGCTTCTGCGGCATTGGTGATGGGAATATCCTTTAATTGCCTTGAACCTACCGATGATACCGAGCCCGTAACATCACGCCTATTTACATTAGCATAACCAATGTAAACAACTTCTTCTAATTCTGTGGAAGAAGTTGCCATAGCAGCATTTATTATCGAACGGTCGCCTACGGTTATATTTTGAGTAACAAATCCCAAAGAGCTCACCACTAAAACTACGGATTTGACATCAGGAATTTTCAGCGAGAAATCTCCATCAGCATTTGCCGTAGTGCCAACTGTAGTGCCTTTTATAAGAACACTTGCTCCTGGAACAGACTCCCCTGTGACAGCATCTTTGATTTTACCCGTAATTTGCCTCATATTCTGAGCCAAACCAATTTGAGCAATACCTATCAAGATGAGCGATAAAAGCAGGTAAATTTTTTTCATGTCTTAATAATAAATTAGTGAAGGGATGGATTGAAGATTATATTTCAAATCTTTTGTTTAGAAAGGCATAAACAATTATTTTTCTACTTTAAACCTACAAGAATGTAAGATATTTGTATAGTAAAAAAGGCTTGAATTTGTGAACAATCTTCACAAATTCAAGCCTTTTTTAATTATCTACTCATTAATTTCAAACCTCCACTTTTACCATTGCTACCAATTTATCCACCACAAAATCAATCTCTTCAGTAGTATTATATTTTGAAAAAGAAAAACGAACTGATGGACGGTCGGGTGAGACGTTTAATGCCGTCAATACGTGCGAACCGATGTCTGTTCCACTCGTACAAGCACTTCCACCCGATGCTGAAATCTTGTTTATATCTAAATTAAAAAGAAACATATCTCCTTCGTCGGAAGGTGGGAAACTTACGTTCAAGACCGTATAAAGGCTTTTTTCTAAGTTATCCGAATCTCCATTAAATTCGATGCCTTCTATGTTTTGTCTCAATTTCGTGATCATCCGTTTCTTTAATCCTTCGATATGTTCACGGTGCGAATCCATACCCGAATATGCCAATTCTAAAGCCTTCGCTAAGCCCACAATGCCATAGACATTTTCTGTACCGCCACGCATATTACGCTCCTGCGATCCTCCGTGTATGAAAGGAGCAATCTTATTTTTGCTATTGATATACAAAAAACCTGCCCCTTTGGGACCATGGAATTTATGGGCAGCACCTACCAAAAAATCTATTTTTAAGTGTTGTAAATCATGACGATAATGCCCCATTGTTTGCACCGTATCTGAATGAAAAATGGCTTCGTAATCCTCGCAAAATTGCCCAACTTTTTCCATGTCCAACAAATTGCCAATTTCATTATTTCCGTGCATTAATGACACTAAAGATTTTGAGTTTTCACGTAGTAATTCTTCCAAATGGTTTAAATCAACGTGTCCTTTTTCATCTAAATCTACCAAACTGAGTTTAATTTTGCCTGCCTTTTCTAAATATTCTAAGGTATGAATTACGGCGTGATGTTCCAAAGGAGAAGTGATAGCGTGCTTGATATCATACTTTTCTATAGAGCGAACAATTGCCATATTATCAGCTTCCGTTCCGCCCGAAGTAAACAAAATTTCAGCTGGTGAAGCATTCAAAAGCCCTGCAATAGTTTTTCTGGCACGTTCAATAATACTCCGCACTTCACGCCCATGTGAGTGTATGGACGAAGGATTTCCAAAATTCATCTCCAACATCGGCAACATTGCCTCGATAACGGCTTTGTCGATTGGAGTAGTAGCGGCATTGTCTAAATAAATTTTATTCATTTGTTGATAACTGTAACACGGACAGCCCTGTCCGTAGCTAATACTTTATTTTTTAAATACGGACAGGGCTGTCCATGTTACAGTTTAGTTAAACTACTTCCCACTCAGCTTCTGGCAGGTATTCAACCAAACCTTTTTCGGTTTTTCCAACGGCTACTCTGCCAGATTTTAGGTATTCCAAAATCTCCCAATTTTTCATGTATTGATAAAACTCAGCAATTTCAGTTTCTGTTCCATTTTTCTCAATCACTACGTAATCAAGCCCCCAATGAACCACTTTGGCGTTCCAGTCGAGGTTGATTTCTTTGATGTCTAAGGGCGTGCCTCCGAGGGGCGTTGCCAATTTGAAAAGAGCAATTTCGTTGAAAACAATTTCGTGATCAAGGTAGCCAAAAACTGCCAAAACGTCCACCACTTTACGGATTTGACGAACTAATTTCTCAACGGCATCACGAGATTCGTGTTTCATTACAATCGTAAAGCGAGAAACGCCCTTACGCTCTGTTTCACAGACAGTTAGCGATTCAATATTTAACCTTCTGCGGGTAAATATAATCGTAATTCGGTTCAAT
>JANPIG010000171.1:0-5367 GCA_031424875.1 Cytophagales bacterium | reverse complement strand
ATTGATGTTTCAGAAAAACCCAGATAGTACAATTTCTAATTTATACAACATTGAAATTGTCAATAAAACGTACCAAAATAAGGCTTTTACTTTGAAGATAAATTATCCAAAAGCCACGATAAAATTGATTGGTAAACCTTATAGCGCTACCAAGGGAGAAATGGCAAAAGGTTCATTTTTTATCAATATTCCAGAAAAATTTATCAAGGAAAATAATACCAAAATTGAAATTGAAATATTGTCTAATAATCAAGTGGTTGATAAAGTAAAAACGTCTTTTATGGGACCTGTGCAGTAATTATAACCGTTATTCTACTCCGCAACATCCCCCTCCCAAGCGACGGTCGCCCCCTTCAAAGGCGGACTTGGACTAATGGTAAATCCCTCTTTGAAGAGGGCGACCGTCGCTCGGCAGGGGAATGTTGCGGGGATTAATTTTCTTTCTAAAAATAAAATGAAAAAATCCACATCCATATTTAACTTAAACTGGGGCTACTCAATCATCATAGTCTTCATACTTTTTTCAGGATTTATCGGTACGATGGTCTATTGGATGACGGCAGAGAAGATTGATTTAGTTCGTGAAGATTATTACCAAAAGGAATTAGAATTTCAGAAGCAAATCAAGAAATCAAGTAACACAGCCAACCTAAAAACCAAAATCGCCATGACATATTTACCCGAATCCAACGAACTAAATATCTTCTTCCCTACCCGTGTGGTAAATGGCGAAGTAAAGTTTTTCCGTCCTTCCGATAAGAAAATGGACGTGGATATCCCATTAAAATCTTTAAAAGAAAATCCTCTTCATCTTTCAACCCAAAAGCTTAACAAAGGTTATTGGAGAGTTCAAGTTATCTGGACAGATGGTTCGAAGGAATATTTTAGTGAGCAAGAATTATTCATTTAAAAACATCAACCAATTATGCAAATTCTCTGGACAACAGCAATCTTAACAGGTTTTGTCGGCAGCCTGCACTGTGTGGGTATGTGTGGACCCATCGCATTAGCCTTGCCGGTGGGTGGTAAAACTAAAGGGCAAAGATTTTTTTCAAGACTACTTTATAGTCTTGGTAGGATAACCACGTATAGTTTTATCGGCTTAATGATGGGATTTGTGGGCAATAAACTTTTCTTCTCAGGCCTACAACAGGAAATATCAATTACCATTGGCATTTCGCTTTTATTAATAATGGCCTTATCCCATAAAACATTGATTGCAAAACCTTTAAGGCAATTTAATGAAGAGATAAAAAACCTTTTCTCCTATTTCTTACACCAAAAATCCCTAGCTTCCATGTATGTTTTGGGTGTAATAAATGGGCTTTTACCTTGCGGATTTTTATATTTAGCAGCCACTGGGTCGGTTATTGCTGGCAGTCCTTGGGGGGGAATGTTATATATGGCTTTATTCGGTTTAGGCACTGCTCCAGCCATGTTTGCAGTAGGAATGATAGCAAAATTCATGAACCTTCGTATCAGGAAAGCTTTCACACAAATCACTCCCATTTATACGTTTCTTTTAGCTATATTTTTGATTATTAGAGGCTTGAATATCGATATTCCTTATATGAGTCCACACTTTATCAATCCTTCTCAAAACCAACCTATTCCTGTCTGTTATCCTCTTATTACTAACACATCAAAAATTATTTGAGTATATAAAGAGGGCTTCTATGTGATGTAGAAGCCCTCTTTGTACAGCAGTTAGTGTTAAATACATTTAGATATAAAATCGTAAAAACAATGTTTTAGTTTTATGAAGTTATTTTCAGCTTCGTGATATCTATGTCTGATTTTTTAAATGTCGATCATAAATTTCTTCTCCATACAAAAATGCTTTACCCTGCGCATCATCTTCATAACTCCATTCTTCATGAGTAATTTCTTGACATAAAACCTCAAATTTTGCTTCCCAATCTTGAATCAAATTTCTCATCATTTTTGCTTCGTACTTAAATTCAGTTGAAGTGTTTTTGTGCATCACTTCTCCAAGGAGAGTTTTGAAATAGACGAGTTCATGGCCATAGAACTCAATTGCTTCTAACCATTTCTTGTTTTCTCAATGATAAACGGCATATTTAAAAGTAGTTTCGTAAATTTCCATAACTTTATTGTTTAAGTTTGTATCATAAAGGTCTTAGCTTTTTCACTAAATTTTAATCAGCTATGCTAGTTTAAAATATGAGTAAAGTCAGTTAGATAAACCGAAAACTAATTCTTTAGATAATCTCAATATTTCCTCAATAATATTTCATAATATTACCTTGTATATAATGCCTTCTTCAAACGACAATCTTCGCTTCGATGCCCTCTTTTATCATGCCGCCATTGGTATTGTAATGGTCAATCGTGAGGCTGATATTTTATTAGCAAACCACTTTGCAGAATTAATTTTTGGCTATGAAAAGGATGAATTAATAGGGCAAAAAATTGAAGTTTTATTGCCAGAAAGTATCAGGGCAACCCATGTAAAACATCATGAAGGATATGTAAAATCTCCTAAAATTCGCCCAATGGGAACAGGATTGAACCTGCAATCAAGGCGAAAAGACGGCTCCTACTTCCCAGTTGAGGTTAGTTTAAGTTTTTTTGAGCAAAACGGTGAGAAATACTTTTTGGCATTTATCAATGATGTTACCTTCAAAAGACAAGCTGAACAAGAACTGATTGACCAGAAAGAAAAGATTGAAAAACTAAATCAAAATTTAGAACAGGAGGTAGTTTCAAGAACGAAGGCATTAGTAGAAACGCTTAAAAATCTTGAAGAATCTAAACAAGAATTAGAAGTTTCTTTGAGTAAAGAACGTGAATTAGGCGAATTGAAATCTCGCTTTGTATCCATGGCTTCGCATGAGTTTCGCACCCCTCTAAGCACCATTTTGTCGGCGGCAACGCTTATTGAAAAATACCCCCATGCTGAAGACCAAGAAAGAAGAGAAAAGCATATCAAACGTATAAAGGCAGCTGTAGGAAATTTGACTGATATATTGGAAGAATTTTTATCAGTTGGCAGATTAGAAGAAGGTAAAATTGAAATCAGAAACGTGTCTTTTGACCTCCCAGATTTGATTCATGAAATTATTTATGACTTCAAAAGTATGCTTAAAAATGGGCAACAGGTCAAATATAATCATGATGGGATAGATGATATCGTGTTAGATAAATCGTTGCTACGTAAAATTATTATTAATCTTTGTTCAAATGCTACTAAATTTTCACCCGAAAACTCAACTATCGAAATTTCAACGAATTGCACTAATAATCAACTTATTTTAACAGTAAAAGATTATGGTATCGGTATATTAGAAGAAGACCAAAAGCACCTTTTCGAGCGATTTTTTAGAGCTGGAAATGTTATTAACGTACAAGGAACAGGGTTGGGCTTACACATTGTAGCAAAATATACAGAACTCATGGAAGGAGAAGTTTCTTTAAAAAGTAAATTAGAAGAAGGAACAGAAATAACGATTTCATTCCCATTAAACAACTGATAATCAAACTATTAAAATATAATGAAACATATACTTCTCATCGAAGACAATCAAGACATTCGAGAAACTACTGCTGAAATATTGGAGCTTGCCAATTACCAAGTTACTGCTGCTGCCGACGGAAAGTTAGGCGTTGAAGCTGCTATGCATAATAAACCCGATTTAGTTATTTGTGATATTATGATGCCTGTCTTGGATGGTTATGGAGTATTACATATTTTTAATCAAAATGATGATTTAAGAGCAATCCCTTTCATTTTTTTAACTGCCAAAACCGACCGAACTGATATTCGCAAAGGTATGGACATGGGGGCAGATGATTATCTGACTAAGCCATTTCACGAAATAGAACTCTTGAATGCCATTGAAAGTAGATTGAAGCGAGCAGATGTTATGAAAAAAGAGGGAACCGCCAATTCCCCCGAACAATTCAATGAATTTTATGATGAAGCAAGAGCAATTGCTGAACTAAATTCACTATCAAATGACCGTAAAGTGTCTTTTATTAAGAAAAAACAACTGATTTACATGGAAGGTAATGAACCTTTGAAATTATATTTTTTGAAATCAGGCAAGATAAAAACGTATAATACTAATCAAGATGGTAAAGATTTTGTGACAGGATTATACAATGAAGGCAGTTTTTTCGGGCATCTTGCCTTAGTGGAAGAGACAGACTATCGGGAGTCGGCAGTGGCTATGGAAGATTCTGAAGTAATATCCATTCCAAAGCAAGACTTTACAACTTTAATCCACCGAAATCATATTGTAGCACAAAAATTTATTAAAATGTTGGCAAATAGCATTGCCGAAAAGGAACAACATCTTTTAGGTATGGCGTATAATTCGCTCAGAAAACGTACGGCAGATGCCTTGATTTTGTTATCGAAGAAATATAAAAATGAAGCTGATCAGAACTTTTCCATTAAAATATCCAGAGATGATTTAGCTTCCGTTGTAGGTACAGCTACCGAATCATTAATTAGAACCCTAAGCGATTTTAAAAGTGAAAAATTGATTGATATTGAAGGTGGCAAAATAATTATTTTGCATGAGCAGAAACTAATTAGCCTCAGAGGTTAAACGTATTTAATTTACTGTATTTCAGGCGATTAATTATAAAATTTAAAATCAAGTCACTATTCTTTATGCTTATAAACCTTACTCTGTATGATCATTATCAGCTTTAGTTCATTGATTTTTTCGTATTACTGGCTCAGTTTTTTTAATACTTATTTTAATACTTACCAATAAGAGTGTTAAAATATAATAATCCAAAAATGACAGCTTCCCTTTTACAAAATGAAAAAATGCACAGCACTAAAAACAAAACGCAGTTTTTTAGAGCAGGTGCTGAATATTTTAGTACTTTAGTTGAACTCATTGATAATGCCAAAGAAAGCATTCATCTCCAAACATACATTTATGCTGATGATGAAACGGGTAATTTGATTACAACTGCTTTGAAAAGAGCTGCCCAAAGAAAAGTGCAAGTTTTCTTGCTTGTAGATGGTTACGCTTCTCAGAGTTTATCCAAACATTTTGTTAAAGAAATAAAGGATTCTGGAATCCATTTTCGCTTTTTTGAACCCATCTTGAAAAGTAAATATTTTTATTTTGGTAGAAGGTTACACCATAAAGTGTTGGTAGTGGATACTAAATATGCGGTAGTAGCGGGGGCAAATATTGCAGATAGATACAACGATATCCCGGATGATCCGGCTTGGTTAGATTTTGCCATATATGTTGAAGGAGATATTGCCCGAGAATTGTGTAATGTTTGCTGGAAAATCTGGAATACATTTCCAAAGAAAAAAAGATTATCTCCTTGCGCTTCAAAAACATCTGCTTCTGAAAATCGTAAAGATTTGAT
>JANPIG010000170.1:0-2346 GCA_031424875.1 Cytophagales bacterium | reverse complement strand
TTTTTTTGAGGAAAATATTCCACATATTTTGTTAAAGTTTTAGGCATCAAATGGGTAAAAAATAATCTAACATTTATGAGTAATAAAATCATAAATATACCTAAGCCTGCCATGATTGCTCGGGTAGTAGTATTTAGTAATTCCTTAAAAAATATTCCCCAAAAACCCCCAAAACAACCAATTAATCTTTTTGGATTACTTAAACTACCTTCTATATTTGAATTTTGCGCAGTATAATATCCATAAAAATATATAATGGCTATTACTATCATAAAGCCTATCCAAATACCTAAATGTTTGTACCTTTTTTGAAGGAATAAAAGTAATCCTCCTACGCCAAAAGCGAACAGTCCATTTCCATGGGTGAATGTTAAAACAAATACTAAAGCAAGTGAAATCCAGAATTTTGAGGGTTTGTAATAGATAATGCTATAAAATAAAAACATTGCCCAAAATATATTTCCGACTTGTTGTAATATAGAAATTGTCCAATAATAGTTTTCGTAAGAAGCTGGTTGAAAAATTAATAAAGCTATGGGAAGAGCATACCAATTATTGAGCCCAATTTTCTGTATTATTTTAAAGAAAAAGTAAAAAATGCCAAAATAATATAATGCAGAAATAACATTAAGTATCGCCCAGTCAATGTGTCCTTGAAAGTAAAAATCTAAAAGCGTTATTAGTCTGGGAAAAATAATACGGTGTTCGTTGTGTTGTCCCCAAAGCGTATTAAGTTTTTCTTGAAAACTAACTGCACTATTTTCAATTACAGTTACAAAACGTAATAAATGGTAATCATCCTGATAGAAAAAATTGTATGAAAAATGATTGCAAACTACATAAAATATCGCAACAATGGCTGTGATGATGACTGATGGGAGATACTTAATAAAAAATTGGTTTTGAGTATTTAGCAACATAGATTTTTTAGATGAGGCATTATTCAATTAATTGTGTAGTACAAAATTAGTCAAGAAGAAATAAAAAGGTTCAAAAAATGTTATGATTTATCGAATGGTAGATTTTTAATCTAATTTTCATTTTTATAACTCTCGAATGATAGTCAGTAATTCAGATATCATCATGGCTGTAGCTCCCCAAACTGTATGTTCTTGAATCTGATAAAAAGGAGCATCCACTTCAACACCTCTGACAGTAAGAATTTTACGTCCAATTATTTCAGGATTTACAATTTCTTCCAGAGCTACTTCTATGACTTTATCTACCTCACGAGCATCAGGATAAAATTCTGGTTTGTGATTCATGTAGCCGATGATGGGCTGAACATAAAAATTGGAAGGGGGAATGTATAATTTAGTTAATTGCCCAATTACTTTAATATCTGTCAATCGAACGCCAATTTCTTCTTGTGCCTCACGCATGGCAGTTCTTATGAGGTTTTCATCTTCTTTTTCAGCACGCCCGCCAGGAAAGGCCATTTGTCCACCATGTACGCCATCATATTGTGGGCGAAGAATCAATGGTGCAAAAATTTCATTTTTGGAAGGATAAAATAAAATCAAGACCGCACTTTCACGTGTCTTCTCATTTGGAGAAGACATTTTTAACTTCATTCGACTTTCAGATGCCATCTTATCGTGTGCGTCTTGGCCAGGCAGAGGTTTCTGTAATCGTATAGAAAGTTTTTCAATAAAAGTGGCAAAATCTTTCATATACATTTCGGGATTTAAAGATTCAAGGCGTAAAAGATTTGAGTAAATTAAAACATATTGTATGGTAATAAAAATAAATAGTATAGTAAGTAACTATTTCATTATAAGGTGATTAATATAAAAAATAATAGATTTAATTTATATCAATTTAATCTATTAACCTTTAAAATACAATTCTACCAACTTCTCCGCACTTCGTTCACCATCCATTGCTGCTGACATAATTCCTCCAGCATAACCAGCACCTTCACCACAAGGAAACAAACGTTTTATCGTCAAATGTTCCATAGTCTCTTTGTCTCTCGGAATTCTTACTGGCGATGAAGTACGACTCTCTATACCAATTATTTGGGCTTGATTTGAACTATAATTTCTAATTTTCTGACCAAATTGTTTCAAGCCATCTTGCAAGGGTTTTGCAATATAATCGGGTAAAACCTCATTCATGTCTGCTGGCACCAACCCTGGTTGATAGGAAGTTTCTAACAAAATTCTTGAAACTTTATTTTGGATAAAATCTCCTACTAATTGTGCAGGTGCCGCTTGTCCACCACCCGCCATTTTACAGGCTTTTTGCTCTAATTCTTTTTGTAATTGTAAACCTGCCAACGCTCCGTATTGTTTAAAGGGCTGTAAATCAACCTCATTGATGGCAACTACCATTCCAGAATTA
>JANPIG010000169.1:0-5201 GCA_031424875.1 Cytophagales bacterium | reverse complement strand
TAAGGAAATAAAAAAATTTAGTCTTTGAAAATTGTATTTAGCAATATTAAGGAAACATCACATTTTATTACGATACGTTTATGGCTTCGTTCACTACGATTGACAAAATCAAAAGGGTGAATGATTCCGAAGTTATGCAGCAATCCAAACATAAAACGTCCGCTATGATTCAGCGTTATACTCGGATTGAGGATATTAAAAAACATAATGCTGCGATGAAATTAGGGCTTTGATATTTCTAAAAAAGTTATCCACAGGTGGTACTGTATGACAAGAATATACTGTTTTCAATCGGAAACAATCCTCTACTTTTATTTAAGATATAACTTCAACTATAACTTAAATCCAAAAGTCACCACAATGCTTCGCCCATCAGAACTCCAAACCCCTACGCCTGGGTAACCCGTGGGTCTTTTGGTAAAATATTGCTCGTTAGTTAGATTATTAATTCCTAATTTGAACGAATAATGTGGTGAAAATCTCAGGGAAACGTTTAAATCCATGATTGAATAGGCTGGGACTAAGCCTTTTGCACCGTCTGGGCTTGGCGTTGGGGTATTCATAGCATCCGAAAAACTATCCGCTACGTAACTATATTGCAAAGTTGCACTCAGGATTTTATGCTGTAAACGGACTCCGTTACGGTTTATCCAACGGGGTAGGGTTTCCAAACGGTTACCTTCAATGCTTTTGTTTTCTCCATTAACAACTACGTTACCTTTCAAATAATAGCCTTCAAAATAAGAGGTAGCGGTAAAAAATGACAATGAATTTTGTTGATTTTTAAAGGCTTTGGCTTCGGCATATAGCTCTATGCCATTAGTCAAGCTATTTCCGACATTGGTTTTATAGACATAATTCTGACTGTTTGCATCTGGCAAAATCAAACTGCCTATTCGGTTATTATACATTACCTGAAAATAACTTATGTCGAAGCTCAATCGTTCTTTTATGTTCCCACTTATGCCAATTTCTGCATTATAGCCAAAGGCATCCTTTAAATTTGGGTCGGTTTTGTCTAAGGCTGTCGGAGGGATTACGTCTGAAAAAATAACAGGGCGATAGGCTTGTGACCATCCTCCATAAACTTTAATCGTGGGGGTGAGCTTGTATTGCCCATTTATTCCAAATAGCGGAAAAGAATGAGTAATTTCATTCGGTACTTTATCGGGAACTAAATAACTAATTGTTCCTGACATTTGGGTGATTCCATTCTCAATTCTAAACGCTGGCGAGACACTTAACTTAGGTGTCAGATAAAGTAAATTTTCAATAAAAAAAGCTACATTTTGCGTTTTGTAGTGCAAATCTCTGCCAAAATTTCCTGTAATAGAAAGGTCATAGTCATAGCCAGTTGTTCCTTTTCCTAATTGCCTACGGTGTAGATTGTTGTTGATATAACGTATCCCACTCACTAAAATACTGGATAATGAGCCAATGGTATAATGTTTTTTTAATTTCAATTCAGAAGTATAACTGTTAAAATTATCAATATCAACTTGTCTATTTTTGGTCAAATCTTCCGTAATATTCGCTAACGCAATTAACTGTACGCTACTTCTATTTCCCAAAACTGCCGAAGTTGTCCAATTCAGATTCGTAGTTGCATTAATTTTCCAATCCATTGCAAGGGATGGCAGGTAAATATCTGGGCTAAAATAGTTTCGACTTCGGGTAGATTGTTGGGGGTCGGCATTAAACATCGCATCGGTTAGAGGTCCTGGCAAATGATACAAATAGGTGCTTCTTCCTAATTCCGCTTTTAAGCTAAGTTTTGGATTGAATAAATAGGATAAACTCACAAATTGAGCTTCGGCATTGGAACTTCCATTTTTTCGGTAGCCGTCCGAAATTCTTTTTTGATAGTAGGCATAATAGCGAAACTTCCCAAAAGTTCCTCCAATGGCATTATACAAGCTAAAAAGACCATAAGAGCCTACTGAATTGATACTTTCAACACTGATTTGTTTCGTTGTATCAGCCTGTTTAGTTACATAATTTATCATTCCTCCAAACTGTGAACCGTACTGCAAAGATGCCGTTCCTCGGATTAATTCAATTTTTTGGATAGACTCCAAAGGGGCAGAATAATGACTGGCTGGATAACCATAAATATCAGAATTTGCCATGATTCCGTTTTGTCGAACATTATACTCCCAACTTCGGTGGGGATCGAGTCCACGAGTGGAAACATTCAATTGATTTCCAGAGCCGTCCATATCATAGACAAAAGCCCCTGCGATTTTGGCAAAAATTTGTCTGCCCGTTTTTTCTGAAATATTAGCATCTAAGTTTTGGACGGAAATAACTTCATTCTTTTTACCCGCTACGATAAAGTTTTGGTGGATGTCTGACAATTGTTTCAGAGAAGATTCACGATTTTGATAGCCCTGTACGATTACATCATTTAACAATTTGGATTGCAAGGTATCAACTGTCTTTTTTTGTGAAAATGCAGTATGACAAATTATCAAAGTAAGGAAAATATATTTCATCGTTGGTTTCTCTTAATTTATTAGAAGAAATTTTAAATTTTAAGGGTAATAAGGCTACACTACTAAGCAAGGAACTACAAAAATAATTAAATTTGTAGTTGAATCATATTTAAACAGTATTGTGTTTTTGGGTTCATCCAATTTTGAATTGTTTGCGATTTTAATAATTGTAGTCAGCAAATGATTTACCATAATATATTTCTGAATTTTCAGGTTTTCACAGAACGAATTAAAAATAATACGATTAAATGGAACATTTTTTATGGCAAGAAATTTGAGTTACTTATGTAAAGAAAGTACGTTGTTAGTTTATTAAGGCATTTGATGTATATTAAAATTTCTGTAAATATGACTAATTATAAATTTGCAAAACCATTGAAGGGGTTATCTAAATGGATGATACTTACTTCCATCATTCTGTTTTTGAATGCTTGTAAAGTAAAAGAAACGGAGGTTTCGCCAAGTAAAGAAGATAATGCTCCTGCCAATAAATTCTCAGCAGAAATTGCCAGTACATGGGCGGTGATGCAACTCAAACTTACCAAAGGCACTTCTGGTTATACGCCACCCGTGGCAGCACGTGCGTACGCTTATGGGGAATTAACCCTCTACGAAGCGGTTGTGGGTGGACTTCCTGATAATCAATCGCTTGCTGGTCAATTAAGTACGTTGGGGACTTTGCCTAAAATTGAGACGAGTAAGGATTACAATTGGGCGTTATCTGCCAATGCTGCCGAAGCAACTATTCTGAGAGCTTTGTATGCTGAGGTATCACGCCCACAAGCCAATAATAATAAACGTATAATCGACTCAGTAGAAGTTGTTTTGAAAAATTTATATAAAGTCGGAGTTAATGTAGATATTATTGATCGCTCCGAAAAATACGGACAAAGTGTGGCAGAAGCTATTTTTGAATGGTCTAAAACCGATGGAGGACATGAGGGATATAAACGCAACTTTCCTACAACCTATACCGTTCCTACTTTTGGGGGGTCTTGGCAAGTCACTGAAAATGGGCAGAAAATTCCTATGCAACCGACTTGGGGTAATAATCGAACTTTCGTACTCTCGAATCAAGAAATGGCTATTCCAAAACCAATTCCTTTCTCTATCTCATACACTTCTCCATATTTCGCTCAATATTTTGAAGTTTATAGTAAAAGTACATCCTTAACTCAGGAAGAAAAAGAAATTGCGGTTTGGTGGGCGGATAATCCTGTGGAGACGTTTACACCTCCTGGGCATTCTTATAATATTGCTAATATTGCCGTGAAGCAAACAAAATCTGGTTTGGGAAAAGCCTCAGAGATTTTCGCTCGTGTCGGAATTACCGTGAATGATGCTTTTATCAATTGCTGGAAATGTAAGTACAAATACATGAATGAACGCCCTTACACAATGGTCAGAAGAGAAATTGATGCTAACTGGAAACCTTTTTGGGCAGCTCCACCATTCCCTGGCTTTCCGTCGGGTCACGCTACTCAGTCGGGAGCGGTGGCAGAAATATTAACCAATTTTTATGGTGATAATCTTGCCTTCGTGGACGATTCCCATGTTGGTCGGGTTAAGGATGCCAGTACTGGTGTAGAATTTAAAGTACGCTCATACAAAAATTTTAATCAATTTGCCATTGAATCGGCTAATTCAAGGTTTTTTGGGGGTATTCATACTCGACAAGATAATGAAACTGGATTGACAGAAGGTAGAAAAATTGCTAAGAATGTATTGGCTTTGAAATTTAAAAAATAGATATAACTAATCCACCATCACCATCAAAGCAAATTTACTCCTTATCATTTTATAATCTTTGTCCTTAAACTTACCTGCGGTTTTGTCGATGTTTTCCATTTCCACCATATAAAGTCCTTTCATATTTGGTTTGAGAGTAGCTTCACCGCTTGCATTGGTGTATTTTACCTTTTCCCAACCATCAGGATTAGTGATAATTAATTTCGTTTTGGCAGTAATTGCATTGTTCAAATAAGCCGTTAGTTTAATATCATCGCCTATTTTTACAGGAATTACGTCCAAAAATTGTGTTGATTTATTAACTTCACTTGGCTTTCCTACTATATAATTTGACCGTAAATATTCCTTTGCTCGCAACACATCAAAACCGTGCATTGTCCAATCAACCACTCCTCTTTCTTCGTTGATTCCTAAGACTTGGTATGTTCCTTCTGTTTTAGTCGTGAAATTTCCTTCCCAACAAGTTTCAGTTTGAGTCATTGGAATATCTGTACGCTTGCCCGTTGGGTCAATCACGTAAACCGTAAATTCTTTCAGGAAACCTAATGCTTTGCCTTTGAGGCGTTCTTGGTTTTCGTAAGCCCCAAAAATGAGCTTTACTTTGGCTGTTTCTCCTACTTTCCCATTTCCAGAAACCTCAATCCAATCGCCGTGTGCGGATGATAAAAATGGAATGCAAATGATTGATAATAAGGCAATTAACTTTTTCATGATTTATATTTTTAGATTAATTTAAAACTTCATTTTCTGTATTCTAACGGCATTCAAAATCGCTAAAAGTGCAACTCCAACATCAGCAAAAACAGCCTCCCACATGGTTGCTAATCCGCCCGCACCCAAAATTAAAACAATCCCTTTTACGACAAACGCCAAAGTGATATTTTGCCAAACAATGCGTTTGGTTTGTTTGCCAATATTGATTGCCATCGGTATTTTTGAAGGCATATCGTCTTGAAT
>JANPIG010000168.1:0-3393 GCA_031424875.1 Cytophagales bacterium | reverse complement strand
CTGAGTAGCAGTTTGTTGGAGTGAAAAACCAAGCCCCACGATAAATAAACCTGATAATAATAGTGGATAAGAGGCGGTTTGAGCAGCTGGGTAAAACATCAAAGTACCCAATGCCGAAATCAATAGTCCGATTACAATACCATTTTTATAACCAATCTTATTTAGAATGTCTCCGCCCATCAATCGTGAGAAGATTAAATAAAGGACTGAACCAATAAAATAAGCGGCATAAAACGCAAAGTCAACTAATTGTGCTTGCGTTTGAGTAAGCGTAAATTTTTCTTTAAATAGTGGAATCAAAATCCCGTTAGATGCCGCTACAAAACTCCAAAAAAACCATACGGTCATGAGCGTGTAAAGGGCAGATTGATTGCTTTTGGCAGGTTGTTGTGTCATAAAAACTAATTTTAGGATTTTTGAATTAAAAATAAGCCCAAATCTACTATTTTTCAAGGTAAAAATTGTGCTTTTTCATGTTTTTTGCCTGAAATATTCATTCTTTATTTACAACCGTAGATGTAATAAGAAATAAATTTTATCATAAAAAACGGTATATTTACGTTATTGAAAAGCCTACTTAATAAACCTTTTTGTGTAAAGAGTGTCAAAGGAAAGCAATTATATATCATCACAATAAAAACCATGAAAAATTATTATTATAAATGTATTGTACTGATTATTAGCTTTTTAGCAATTTTCTCAGGTTGTACCAAAAAAGTGAATGATGACACTCCACTCACTACAGAAGTTTCAAGCTTTAGCTTAATGCAGGACAAGATTCTTACGCCTACTTGTGCTACTTCGGGTTGCCATGCTTCTACGGCAGATGGTTCTTTCAAACAGCATGGTCTGGTCTTAGAGAAATCAGTAGCCTATGAAAATTTAATAGGAATCATGCCTTTCAATGCCCTCTCGAAAGCAGATGGACATTTGCGAGTGAAGGCTTTCAAATCATTAGAAAGTTTGCTATATCACAAACTCAATTGGGATTTATCACATCATGGAGGCAAGCAATACGGTACGCCTATGCCTTTGGGAAGTACAGCACTTTCGCTTGGGCAGATTGAGTTTGTTCGCCGTTGGATTGAGGCAGGTGCACCCAAAACAGGTACTGTTGCCGATGCTAAATTATTGGATGACAAAACGTCAAGCGTTTCAACAACGGATGATTTCGTCTCTATGAAAACACCTCAGCAAGAAGGATTGGCAGGTTTTCAATTAAAAGTGGATAAATTCACTATCCAGCCAAACTTTGAAAGAGAGATTTTCGTACGGAGAAATGTGGGTAATACGGCTGAAATTTACATCAATCGTATTAAATTACAATCTCGTTCAAATAGTCATCATATGGTTTTATATGATTTTAGAAATACTGCGGCATTGCCCGCAATTGATCAAATTAGAGATTTACGTAATCCTGATAATTCTTTAAATTTGATTACCGCATTTCAAATGTCTAATCATGTTTTTTTGGGTGGAGGTACACAAGCAAACCAAGTTTATGACTTTCCTGAAGGAACAGCCTTGCTATTACCCGCTAATAGTTCAATAGATTTAAATCCTCATTATTTTAATAAAACGAGTAATACTTTGGTAGGAGAGAACGTAGTAAATCTTTATACAACAGACAAAACAAAGGTGAAGTACGTAGTAAAAACACTTGATTTTAATAACACAAATTTACCAATTGGAGCAAATCAGAAAATTACTTTTACAAAAGATTTTACTTTTGATAAAAATGTAAAAATCGTGTCCTTGACCTCGCATACGCACAAATTTGGAGAAAAATATATTATTAAAATCAAAGGAGGAGCCAGAGATGGAGAAATTGTTTATGAAAATTTAGATTGGGAGCATCCTTTGGTCGTAAATTTTGCAACACCAATTTCCCTAAAGAAAGGCGAGGGTCTAACTTCTGTAGTAACGTATAATAATAAGTCTAATCAAAAAATCAATTTTGGATTAACTTCTGATGATGAAATGAATATTATTTTTGGATATTATTATGAGGAGTGATTCAATCCTTTTTTAACAAGATTCCAATTTTTCTTTTCATCAAAAAAGTCAAAATTAATAATACGCCCAAGACTGCAAAGCCTTTGGGCGTATTGTTTTTAGTAGCTTCTTCGGGGTTTTTCATCCAAAAATATCCTAATAAAACCATGAGCAAAACTTCAACCCAAAAGAAGAGTTGCAAAATGCCAATGGTTATTCCTAATAACATTGGGCGGAGATTTTGAAAAGGATTTTGTTTTTGGGGCATTTTATGGTAGCTCGAAGTGGCACTTCGAGACATTAGACTCCGATGCTCTAAGTGCCACTTCGAGCTACAATATAAAAAACAGGGCTAATTGACAAATCAGCCCTGTTTTCTTTTTAGAGAGAATAATTTTAAAAGAAAAAACCTCCTACTCTAATTACAATTGGACTACCATAAGGAGAGGTAAGGGCATTGTAATTCAAATTGTATAAAGCTGTTATTTGAAACCCCCCAAAGCCTACACCGAGTCCTGCTAATGCTTGAGTATCATAGTTTATATCTAATGATGAGCTACCGTTAAAAGATTGAGAACCATAATATTTTTGAAGTTCTACTTGAGCAAAGGCTCTGGAAAGAATCTGCTCTAAAAATTGTAAACGGTATTGGCCAAACAGACGAGGTCCATATTGATTAATCGAATATTTTCGCCCAAATGATGTTCCACCTTGATATTGATAATCAAGGGCCAATCCTACTGTAAAATTATTAGTGGCTTGATAACCTACCATTGGCGAAACCCCAACTACCGTTGGATTTCCAAATTGTAAGCCACCAATACCACCTCCAAATCTAATTCTTTGACGGAATGGCAATTCCCGAACATCTTGTTCTTCATCTAAATCCCTGACGCTGCTGTCTTGCTTGATAACAACGGGATCTTGGGCGTAAGTGCTTGTATATGAAGCTATTGATACGAATAAAAAGAAAAGTAGTTTTTTCATTGCGTGAAAATTAATGATTAGTTGTTCTTGGTTATTTATGTTCAACGATTAGTTTTTTATAGTCTAATCTGGATAACTAATTACTAAAATATAAAACGTAAATAAAGCATATTTTCTTGCAAGATACGAAACATTCTTTTCTGAAAATATGTCTTGATTAAGTAAGGACATTTCTATTTCTGCTCACCCCCATTGTTATGATAAAACAAAGTAGAATTTCTTATCTTTGTTTTATAAAATTATTGCTGTAACGTTAAAAATGCTCGCTGCTTATGGCTCACCGCTCGCAGCTCCAAGATATGAATATTACTGAAATACCCCCCCAACAATATATTCCTATAGAAGACCTTGACCCCAAGAAATTTATTATTATCAAAGGCGCAAGAGTAAATAACCTTAAAAATATTGATG
>JANPIG010000167.1:0-5618 GCA_031424875.1 Cytophagales bacterium | reverse complement strand
GGAAAAGGCTGATATGGAAGCCATTAAAATATTTACTCAAAATCTTAGGCAGTTATTATTGGCTTCACCTTTGGGTCAAAAAAAGGTTCTTGCCATCGACCCTGGCTACAGAACAGGTTGCAAAACTGTAGTCTTGGATGCTCAAGGAAATCTTTTGGCAGATACCGTAATTTATCCATTCGATAAGCCCTCTGAGGCTCAGGATAAAATTCTGACACTTTCTGAAAAATATCAAATTGAAGCTATAGCTATAGGGAACGGAACGGCTGGACGTGAAACAGAGGATTTTGTTAAAAAACTACCCTTCAAAAACGTCCCTCAAATTTTTGCCGTTTCAGAGCAAGGAGCTTCAATTTATTCAGCTTCGCCCATTGCTCGTGAGGAATTTCCAGATAAAGACGTCACGGTTAGAGGAGCAATTTCTATCGGCAGAAGGCTGATGGATCCATTAGCGGAGTTGGTGAAAATTGACGCAAAATCTATTGGAGTTGGGCAATATCAACACGATGTAGAACAAAATCTTCTGAAAAACTCTCTTGATTCTGTGGTAGAAAGTTGCGTTAATGCCGTGGGTGTCAATTTGAATACTGCCTCCAAACATTTACTAAGTTACGTGGCAGGATTGGGTCCAGTTTTGGCGGCAAATATTGTGAAATATCGTCAAGAAAACGGTGATTTCACTTCCAGAAGTCAGGTTAAAAAAGTGGCTCGCTTGGGCGAAAAGGCCTTTGAACAATGTGCGGGATTTTTAAGGATTCATAATGCTAAAAATCCTTTAGATAATTCAGCAGTTCATCCCGAGACTTATCCAATTGTGGAACAAATGGCAAAGGATTTGAAATGTACTGTCAAAGACCTAATGACTTCAGCAGAACTGCGAAAAAGCCTCAACTTGAAGGATTATGCCACACAATCTATTGGTTTATTGACGCTTCAAGATATCATGAAGGAACTTGAAAAACCATCCAGAGACCCTCGTGAACAATTAGTAGCTTTTGAATTTGACCCCAACGTAAAGAAGGTTGAAGACCTTTATGAAGGTATGGTTTTGCCAGGAATTGTTACTAATATCACGGCTTTTGGATGCTTTGTGGATGTGGGTGTAAAACAGGATGGCTTAGTACATATATCGCAGTTAGCTGATAAGTACGTTTCAGATCCTAATCAAGTAGTGAAGTTACAGCAACACGTCAGGGTAAAAGTTATGGAAGTAGATATTGCTCGGAAGCGTGTGGCTTTGAGTATGAAAGGGATGTAATTTTCCCTATAATTACTAAAAAATCTAAATTCATCAAAACTTGGAATTACTCGAAAAAATAGCTTTATCTGAAAGTCAAATCCAGAAAATTGAACAAGGCGGTGTTGTAAGAATTTATGCTACTTGGGATGAGTTTATGGATTTTTTGGAAGAAACAAATTATAAAGCAGAGTATTACAATGGTAAAGTTAGAATTTCTGTATTGGAATCAGCAATACATGAATTTTTAGTAAGTTTAATGATTTCATTTTTGGTAAATCATTATCAATTTAAAAGATTTAAGGTTTTTGGAAGTAGATTATGCGTAAAAAATGACGATAGTTTTTTCAATCCTGATGTAACTGTTATAAAAGGAGAAGTAGAATTTTTCAATTAATCCACTTCAATTATTCTGAACCCATATTTAGTAGTTTAAGTGCTTTTAGAAGGAACTTATCAATATGATTTGAATGAAAAGTTGTATAAATATCAAAGTATGGGAAGTATTCATGAAGTGATATTTGTTGATAGATTTGATAAAGTTGTTGTAAAATTTCAAAAAACGGAAAACCGAAAAGTGTGGACAGAGACTATCTATGACGAAGAAAATCCAGATATTTTGATTGATACGATGGCAGTAAAACTGAATGATATTTTTGATAAAATTGATGCGTTTTTATAGCTTTAGTTTAAGTTCTCTTCTATGACAAAGGAATCTCAAAATCTCGAAGTTTGGATGCGGGGACCCATCGCAGGTCTATCACCCATGTTACAGCCTGTTGCTCATGCTCTCCTACAGGTACGTGAGGAGGTTAATTCACTCATGATAGATTTTCCTGAAGAATATTTATGGGAAAGGCCCGCTGGAGTTGCTTCAGTGGGCTTTCATTTGCAACATCTTTCAGGCGTGTTGGATAGACTTTTTACGTATGCAAACGACAAAATGTTGGATGAGGAACAATTGGAATTATTGGAATTAGAAAAGGTTTCACCGCAATATGATTTGACAATCAAAAAGCTATTAACTCGCTTCAATAATCAAGTAAATAAAGCCTTGACCCAGTTAAAAAATACTAACGAAAAGACTCTTTTAGAACCAAGAGGCATTGGTAGAAAGAAAATTCCTACTAATGTAATAGGATTATATTTTCATGCAGCAGAACATTCTACAAGGCATTTCGGAGCGTTAATGGTTACTGTAAAAATCTTAAAAAGATAATAAAATTTACAAAAAATATAATGTGAAATCAACAAATCAGTTATATTTACAGAAATTCCTTACTTTAATCCATGAAACAAAACAAACGACACACTTGCCAAAGGGTGCTGATACTCCTTTTATTGCTTTTCATCATAGACTCTTGTCGGTTATTTCGTCGCCGAGAGAATGTTTCCTCATCTACATCATATCCAACAACGAAAACAAATCCACCAAAGGCCTATTCAAAAAATTACAATCTCAAAACTATCAACGAAGTTATTTCTTTAGCACGTTCTTACACGGGTGTCCCTTATCGTCATGGGGGAACGGATAGCCATGGAATGGATTGTTCGGGACTTTTATTTTGTGTGTATTCACAGATAGGTTTCAAAATTCCTCGCATTTCTTGGCAACAGGCTGAGGTAGGACGTGAAATTTCCATTGATGAGCTTCATGTGGGCGACTGGGTTTTTTTTGTAACTAATAAAGGTGGTACGTCTTCAATAAACCATGCAGGGCTTGTAACAGAGAAAGTTAATGATAAAGAAATATTATTTATTCACTCATCTTCTTCAAAAGGTATTAAAGAAGATAATCTTTTTTCAAAATACTGGATGTCTTGTTTTGCTAAGGCGTCTCGACCATTTTAATTTCACTATATTTTAAAATTAAGATATACCGCTATAAAATATGATTTTCCGCAAACACCATTTTATATTTATCCTAAAATTGTTACCTTCATTCAAATTTTCTAAAAATTATTTTAAAAACCTTTCAAAAAAAGGGTATTTTTTTGTGTGTTTTGCAAAATTTGGCTCGACTATTGCAAACTTAACTATTATAGTAAAAAAGAATCTGATTGACAATTGCCTAAAATTGATTTCAGATTTTTAATTCATGTAACTACTCCTACTTAAAATTTAGCCATATTAATTTTCAACTAAATTTTTCACTTGCGACCCCCTAATAACTTAAATCATGAAAGAAGTTTACTTGATCCCCGCCAGGAAGTCTTTTAAAAGTATCTCAACCGCTAGTCCCCTTAGAATCTTCGTATTGTTGATTTCTGTTTTTTTTATGAAATCATTTCAATCCTTTTCTAATGAATTGAGTGAAAAACCCAATTTCAATGGCTATCGTGACATACCAACAAAAGCTAAAGAAACACTTCCCACGTCTCCCAATCGTAAGATTAACTTTAATTACATTAGCCTCAACACCTTATTAAAAACATCGTATTGCACAGGTGAAAGTTCATCTCTTTATGCTGATGCTCAAGGAATTTTTAATCCTGGAAACGTATTCTCCGTTGTTCTTTCTGATTCTATAGGTAGTTTCAGTAAT
This sequence comes from Cytophagales bacterium, assembly GCA_031424875.1. Lineage (GTDB taxonomy): Bacteria > Bacteroidota > Bacteroidia > Cytophagales > Spirosomataceae > Arcicella. The sequence goes on along the minus strand of JANPIG010000167.1, from coordinate 1,836 downwards.
CCAACGATTATTGGAACTTTAAGCGGCCATTCACCAGGTGTTCAATCTATCAATTATAGAATTCCTATTAATATATCGCTTGGTACAGGTTATCGTGTTCGGATTGTGGCATCAAACCCACTTACAACTTCTAATGATAACAATTTTGATATACAAATAACTACTATTCCTGTTCCAGTAAGTACTAACCAAGTTATTTGTGCGGGTCAATCGGTGACACTAAATGCAACATGTAGTACAGGGACAATTAAATGGTATAAATTTGCCACAGGTGATACACTTTTGACAAATACAACAGTTGCACCAACCAGCACAACCAATTATTATCCTGCCTGTGAAGATAGTACAACTTGCTATAGTAGGAGAAAAGTTCATACGGTTACAGTCAATCACCTAACAGGGGTTTCTTTAGCTTCTTCATTTTCTTCTTGTGTAGGTAGTGATTTAACTTTGCCAGTTGTAACGTCTCAAAATAATTTAACTTATGCTTGGACAGGGCCAAATAGCTTTACATCTACTAATAAAATAGCTTCAATTACTAACTTAACAGCTGCTAAAACAGGAACATATTCAGTAATAGTAACAAGCCCTAATAGTTGTTCATTTACCGCTACAACTTCGGTAAGTATTGGAACTGCTTTGCCTAATCTTTCTATAGCGGGAGATACTTTAATCTGTTATAATGGAACCATAAATTTAACTGCTGGGAGTGGAGGTGTTAGCGGAGTTACTTACTCTTGGACAGGTCCACATTCATTTACCGCAACGGGAGAGAGCATTTCGAGAGGTGCATTTACCAATAATGGACAAGGATTAACCACGTATCATGATGGTATTTACAACGTAACTGCTGTTAATCCAACTACTGGGTGTACGGGTAGCGTTTTCGTCAATGTTCGTGTAGGTAACCGACCCAATAATCCGATAGAGCCAGCTTCAGAGGCCGTGTGTGAAGGAACAAGCCACGCTATTGTAATAGGTTTTGGAGGAGCAAATTTTCAAAATTATTCATGGACCGGTCCAAATGGTTTTACGAGTACCTCTATTGCTACCTGCAATGGGGCATTCCAATGTACTGATGCCACCATTTCTTTTTCTAATTTTTCATCCACAAATGTAGGCTCTTATTCAGTAGTGGGGTATTTCAAAGATGTAAATAACAAGACTTGTTCAATCAATGCCAGCACCTCTGTAACGATCAAATCAAAACCTGATGTTACGGTTACTTCAAATTCACCTATTTGTGTAGGCCAAAATTTGAATTTCACTGCTTCTTATACTGATGCTACTTCTGGTATTTCATCCTATACTTGGACAGGTCCGAATAACTTCACTTCAAATGTGCAAAATCCGTCTGTTAATGGTGCTACCGCCAATGCTGCTGGAGTTTATACCTTAGTGGCGGTAGGGGGAAATCAATGTGTTGCTACGGTTACAGCAAATGCCGTTGTTACAGAGTCTCTTCCTCCTATAGTTCCACCTTCTGCACAAGTGGTATTGAGTAATTCAATTACGCTAACGGCTACGGGTTGTTCGGGAACGGTAAGTTGGTATAAAACATCTGATAATCAGATCGTTACTATGCCCATTTCTCCTATAATAAAGACTTTGTATTATGCAAAATGTAACTTGGCAGGATGTTTAAGTACGAAAAGTGAAGATGTTACTGTAAACATTGGAGCTCCCATTGCTATCTCGATAAAATCAGGTGATTGGGAAGACAAAACCACTTGGAATATTAATCGTGTTCCCTTAGCCATTGATTCAGTGATTATTGATGCTAATCATATTATTGAAATCCATGGACAGTACTCCGCAAAATGGATGAGTTTTAGA
>JANPIG010000166.1:0-3640 GCA_031424875.1 Cytophagales bacterium | reverse complement strand
AAAAAGTAGAATATTTGGTTGCCATTGAAATCCCTTGTTATTTGCCATTAGTTTGATATTTGGAACTTCAAAGGACTGTTAAATAGATTGTTCTCCCTGCTTTTGGCAAGATAAAAAAACAAAGAGAAAAATTGATGTTTTCAAATAAGTACCCATAATTTCAATGTTATCTTTATAGACCTTTTTATCTGGTAAGAATCAAGGCTTTTTACTTATTATATGTAGGTATATGAAGCAAATGTATAAAATCAATTTTTTGAAGTAAATTATTATTGACTAACAGTCCCTGCTGTTCCAAAAAAACCACTACCATTAATATAAGGGTCAGTGGAAGTAATATGATAATGATAAATACCATTTGGAAAGTCTGTTGTTTTAGTATTGTGGCCATGATATTTATCCAAATCGGTTTCTTTCACTAAAACACCATTTTCAGTGGGGCCATACACCAGAAAACCATCTAACAAAACGCCTAAGAAGGCATCATTTCATTTATTTTTAGTCAAATTCAAAGGTTCTATATGATAATGGTATTGCCCAGTCATTTGAGGATGTCCACCATATTGATCAAATGAATCCACTTCATTGGTTAGAGGTTGATTAGGACCAGCATATTGATTAAAAAAAGGTACTCCATTGATAGATACGCCAATTGGGCCAAAAAGGTGTGGCGGATTTATTCGTTGCTTCTGAAGGTTTTAATGGTATTTTGAAAACTAAATTCTGATTAGCAATAGTATTGGGGTTAATTTTAAATTTAGAATTAGAGCCATTGTAAAGTTCACTCGATTGAGAATCTTGCTTGTTGACCTTCAAGATGGTAAAAATATTTAAGCATCTCTCGACCCTTAAGTATCTGGTTCAGCAGTTCGTAATCGTTCATTTAGGGTGATTGTCGTGCAATGTTAGTCTTTAGATGGAAAGGAAAATTAAAACTTTCGACTAAACAAAAAAAATGTCTTAATAGGAGATTGAATTTGAATATTATCTGAAAGTTAGTACCAAACTTAATATTTAAGAAGTAAATAAATTTTGTATTATATTAATAAAAAATATCCTTTATCTTGTACTACTTTGTAAAAACCTTAACTATTACAGAAATGATATATTAATTTTTGTAAGCGGAGGATTGAGGAACCCAAATTTTGTGAGTATTCAAGTATCAAAGTATTTTTAATCGTTAATCAAACTAATTTAAAACCCCCACCACATGAACACTTCAAATAGATATGCTTGGTATGCTGTTTTTGTCCTAACCCTTGCCAATATTTCTTCTTTCATTGACCGACAAATTTTGAGTTTATTAGTAAAGCCTATTAAGCACGATTTGCATTTAACGGATACCCAAATAAGTCTTTTGATGGGGTTAAGTTTTGCACTTTTCTATACAATTTTTGGCATGTTTATAGGACGTTTAGCGGATAGAAATAGTCGTAGAAATATCATTATTGCGGGTATATCTATCTGGTCCCTCATGACTACCCTTTGTGCTGGAGTTGGTACATATTTTCAATTTTTCACGGCTCGTATGGGTGTTGGCGTAGGTGAGGCTACCTTATCACCTTCTGCTTATTCAATGATTGCTGATTTATTTCCTAAAAAACGGTTAGCTACTGCATTAAGTGTTTTCTCATTAGGGGTATTTTTAGGGTCAGGGTTAGCCATGTTGATTGGCTCTGGCATTGTAGCAAAACTGCCCAAAGAAGGCATGATGAACGTGCCAATTTTTGGCGATATTTTCCCTTGGCAAATGATATTTGTATATGTAGGATTGCCTGGGCTTTTGATTGCTTCGCTACTATTTACCATCAAAGAACCTGTAAGAAGTAATATTCTTCAAGTTGGTGGAGAAACCGTTAAATTATCACTTAAAGACTCATTAGCTATCATTTTCAAGCATCGTACTGCTTATTTAATGATTTGTTTTGCTACGGCATTTGCTGCTTTAGTAAATTATGGTTGCAACGCATGGATACCGACATTCATTGCTCGTACCTATGGTTGGGAGGTATCAAAAGCTGGTGCGTTTTACGGATTAATTTTAGTTTCCTCTTCAATTTCGGGTGTTCTTTTTGGCGGTTGGTTTGCAGATTATTTAGTAAAAAAAGGCTTTATAGATGGACGTTTGAGAGTTGGCTTGTTGGGAACAGTTTTATGCCTTTGTTCATTTTGGATTCCTCTTTTGCCCAAAGCAGAATGGACTTTATTGGCGGTTTTTATTCCAAGTTTTGCTTTGGCTGCTCCTTTTGGAGCTACCACAGCAGCCATTCAAGAAATTATGCCTAATCAAGTGCGAGCCTTGGCTTCCTCCATTTTTTTATTCATACTTAATTTAATCGGTATTGGTCTGGGACCAACCTCAGTAGCATTATTTACAGACTATATATTTAAGGATGAAAATTCTATTCGTTATTCAATGGTATTGTTATATGTGGTTGGAGGAGGTGGGGCCACTTTATTTACGTTAATAGGTTTGAAACACTATCGTAAGGCAATTGCAGAATCTAAAATAATTTAAAAAGAACCCAACTTTTAATTATCTAAAAAATGAAAACTAAATATCTAATTATTATAGTGTTAGCAATTGCTCAATCTCATTTTGCATCTGGTCAAAAAGCCAATCCATTCATTGATGTATTTCCACAAGGTACATTCATCCATGGAAATATTCCCTACAATAATGATACTCTCAAAAACCATCTTTTGGATATTTATTTACCTGCAAATGCCGAGGGAAAAGCTCCTTTAATTATTTTGGTTCATGGGGGTGGTTGGTTGGTAAACGACAAATACGCTGATTTGGGCTATATGAAAAAAACGATTGTGCAACTCGTGAACGAAGGCTTTGCTTTAGCCTCTATTGACTACAGATTTGCTTCACAAGCCGTTTTTCCAGCTCTCATTCAAGATTGTAATAGAGCCGTTTCGTTTCTATACGACAATTCTGATAAGTATGGATTTGATAAAAACCGCTTTGCCCTATTAGGATGGTCGGCAGGTGGGCATTTGGCTTCGTTGATGGGATTATCAAAAAATAATAATGTTGCAAACTTTTTTATGCCCAATTCCTCAAAATCATTTGAATTTAAGGCGGTTGTTGATTTTTATGGACCATCACAATTAATCTTATTAAAAAGCGCCGAAGACCCCAAATCGCCTGAAAGTATTTTGTTAGGAGATTCACCCATCAATCGCCCAGATTTAGCCCAAATTGCCAGTCCTGTAACTTATGTTGATAAAAATGACCCTCCTTTTCTTATCATTCATGGCGAAAAGGACGATATGGTGAATCCCCAACAATCTAAATTATTACATTCATGGCTCAATGCCCTTGGTGTTCAGAATGAGTTAATTATAGTAAAAAATGCCCCTCATTACGGTACTATGTTTGACGAAGATGAAATTAGAAATAAAGTCGTTGGATTTTTAAAAAATACGTTGAAATAAATATTCCAATATCATAATTGTATTTTAAAATGAACAGTAATACAAAATATCTCCTGCTTTTCTGCCTCCTCGGAGCTTTTGTAGGTAATGCGCAAATTAATCTTAAACAAGGTTTTCAAAATCCGCCCAATTCAGCCAAACCCAGAGTATGGTGGCATTGGATGAATGGAAACATCACTAAAGACGGGATTCA
>JANPIG010000165.1:0-4273 GCA_031424875.1 Cytophagales bacterium | reverse complement strand
ATTGATTTTGGAACTCTCTGGAAAATCAGAAAATAAAGGAAAAAGAACTATCAGACTCAAAAGTTTAGAATTTTGGCGGATAAATAAAGATGGGTGTTAGGGAGAGATTTTTGATTTATCAAACCTTATATGCCAGACATTTATTTCATAAGAAAATATCTTATTAAGCACTGCGGGGTCATTCTTCACGATGGATAAAGCCTCCTCTTCGCTATCCGCATGAAGAATGACTTGCCCACCTGCGTAGTTAATGAAAGGTCCTGCCAACAAGAGTTTGCCTTCTTATAATAATCTTTGTAAATAATGACCATGTTCAAGCAAATCTTGCTGATAGACCGATTTTGTGAAGTCGTAATTTTCGCTCGGAGAGAATGTTATGGAATATAAAATGTTCATATTTTAGAATTCTTTTGCATTTCAAGCATTACTTTCATTTTTTCATGAATCAAATTAACCGCTTTCAAAGGGCGAACCATTACTTTGAAATCCGTTATTTTCCCCTCTTCATTCCAAGAAATCATATCAACACCATTCACGAAAATTCCATCAATTTCAGTCGTAAATTCTAAGATAGCCGTTGAATCGTTGGACAATTCACGGACGTACTTAAACTCGGGCGTAACGAAGGTATGAAAAGCCGCCATTAAATAGAGTGTTACAATTTTCTTTCCTTCAATCAATGAGTGTACGATGGGCGAATGCAAGACAACATCATCCGCTAAAATGGTGTTTAAATAATTTGTATTTCGCTCCTTAATAGATTTATGCCAAATTTCGAGTGGGTTGTTCATATTGTTTTGATTGTTATGGGGAACTTCCCGAAAGTAGAAATAACTTTCAGGAAGTAAGTGATAAGACAAAATAAATTGATAGTAAATCCGTGGCACGGCTTATTGTAATCACTTATTAATCATTAGATTATGAGCTTAGCCGTGCCACGGATATTTCTTTCCACTTACTTAGAAATAACTTATTAAACAGTATATTTTATAGTTTACATAATTCGTGTATTTATACTTAATTATTTCTTTTTCATACTCCGTTTTACCTCTCTCAACTAATCCTCGCCCAGTTGCTTTCATTGGCTCTGATATTATCTACTTGTTCTTTAATCATAAGGTTTTTAGGGAGTTGCAACTGGCTATCTTCTTCCAAAATCTCGGTAGCACACTCACGGGCTACTCTCAGGATTTCTCCGTCTTTTGCCAAATCTGCAATGAGTAAATTGATTACGCCACTTTGTTGAGTGCCTGATAAATCTCCCGCACCACGCAATTGCAAATCGACATCGGCAATCTCGAAACCGTCCGTTGTTCTCACCATTGTTTCTATGCGAGTGCGGGTATCTTTGGAAAGTTTTACGTCCGACATTAAAATACAATAACTTTGGTCGGCGCCACGTCCCACCCGTCCCCGCAACTGGTGCAATTGCGAAAGCCCAAAACGTTCGGCACTTTCAATCACCATTACTGAGGCATTAGGTACGTTTACGCCTACCTCAATTACAGTAGTAGCTACCATCAGTTGTGTTTCTTTATTGATAAAACGTTGCATCTCAAAATCCTTGTCTGCTGCCTTCATTTTGCCATGCACAATACTAATTTGATTGTCTGGAAATGCCCTTGCAATGCTCTCAAAGCCATCCATGAGAAATTTATAATCCAATTTTTCTGATTCTTCAATCAATGGATATACCACATAAATCTGTCTGCCTTTGGCGATTTCATCCCTCAAAAACCCAAAAACATTCAGTCGGTGCGAGTCGTAACGGTGGACGGTTTTGATGGGTTTTCTGCCTTTTGGAAGCTCATTGATTACGGAAATATCCAAATCTCCGTAAAGCGTCATTGCCAAAGTTCTTGGAATAGGTGTGGCGGTCATTACCAAAATATGGGGGTGAATATGCTTGTTTTTCTCCCACAATTTTGCCCGTTGAGCTACGCCAAAACGGTGCTGTTCGTCAATGACACAAAGCCCTAAATTTTGAAACTGAACGGTATCTTCAATCAGGGCGTGTGTGCCTACAATTATCTTCAAAGCACCATTTCTAAGTCCTTCGTGGATGACATCACGCTGTTTTTTACGAACCGAACCTGTTAATTTCTGAATAGTTACGCCCAATAAATCAGCATAAATTTTCAAGCCGTCATAATGTTGTTGAGCCAAGATTTCGGTGGGAGCCATGATACAGGCTTGTGCCTTGTTGTCAATTGCCAAAAGCATACAAATAAACGCCACAATGGTCTTGCCCGAACCCACATCTCCCTGCAAAAACCTATTCATTTGTTTACCCGATTTCATGTCTTCAAAAATCTCACGAATTACTTTTTTCTGGGCATTTGTGAGGTCAAAAGGGAGGTGATTTTTGTAGAAATCTGTTACCAAAGCGGCACTGCTGAACACCTGTCCGCTATAATCTACTCTACGAAGCAATTTCTGTTTTATCAGTCGTAATTGATTATAAAATAGCTCCTCGAACTTTAAACGTCGTTTTGCTTGATGCAACCACGCTTCCGATTGCGGTAAATGAATGTTATAAACGGCATCACGTTTAGAAACCAATCGAAATTTTTGAATCAAATAATCAGGCAATGTTTCTCGGATGTGCGTGTATGCTTGGTCGAGGAGATTACGTTGCATGTTAGCAATCACCTTGGAGTCCACGTAACGCTTGCGGAGTTTTTCGGTCAGTCCATAAACGGGTTGAAAATAACCTCCTTTTTCATTATCCTGACTGAGCAATTCCATCTCTGGATGTTGCATCTGTGGGCGACCTTGGAAGAAAGCGGGTTTGCCATAAATAACGTATTCTGCTCCCGCTCGAAGGTTGCGTTCCAAGAAGGTAACTCCTTGAAACCAAGTGAGTTCCATAGTGCCCGAGCCGTCGGTGAATTGTCCTGTTAGGCGAGCTTTGTGTCCTTCGCCAATTTTTTCTACAAAGCGTAATTTGCCTTTAATTTGAGCAGATTCTAAACCATCATACAGTTCTGAGATTTGGTGAAACTTTGTGCGGTCTTCGTATCTGAAAGGGTAATATTGAATAAGGTCTGCGTAGGTAAATATCTGTAATTCAGTATTCAACAACAAAGCCCTCGACGTGCCAACGCCTTTAAGAAATTCTATTCGGGTATCGAAAAAACTATTTTGCATAATTTTGTAAATGGTCGCAACGTTATTATGTTATTGCCTGTCTCTAACATAAACAATTTTGTGAAAATACATCTTTTTGTGTAAATTAGTGCTTATCCCATCCTCCTTAAACTCAATAAAACAATTTTTAAAAAATTATTCCGATCCCAATATCCATTATTATCTTAAAAGAACGTACACTTTTGTAAAACATGAGTTAAATCTACATAATTCAAGAAATAAAATTAGCCAATTCAATTTCAGAATTTATGTGTAAAATTTACCGTTTTATAGTGATATTTTTATGGGTTTTAACTGCTCTCGAAAGCCGAGCCAACCATATATTGGGTGGTAATTTCGAGTTGAATTATGCTGGGTCAGCAGGCAATTATGAGCTCAATTTAAAATTATTTTTTGATTTGGCTCGCCGACCTGTTTCACAAGTTGATGATAATAATTTAAAAATTGCCATTTATCGCAAAAGTGATAATAGACAAATGAAATTGCTAACTCTGAGCAATCCAAATTTAGTAGGGAATCCCTTGGTTTACACGAACGAAAATTGTGCTGCTTCGCAAGGATTGAAAGTTATTACCCTTGAATATAATCAAAATATTAATTTGAATCCTGCGGATTATAATGACCCTCAAGGTTATTATATCGTGTGGGATAGATGTTGTAGAAATTTTGCCGATAATATTGCCAATTCTTTGGCTTCGGGTATGCTTTTCTACCTCGAATTTCCTGCTTTGAAAGATGCTGGAGGACAAGACTTTAAAAATTCTTCGCCTCGATTTGCCATTCCCAATGGTGAATATATCTGCAAAGGACAGCCCTTTAAATTTGATAATGGTGCAATTGATGAAGATGGCGACCAGTTGCGATATTCGTTAGTAACACCTTATAATGGTTTTAGTAGTAGTGGAAATCCCATTCCAAACCCTCGGTCATCCTCTAATTATCCCATTATTACATGGATTAATGGATTCGGTGCTAATACTGCTATCCCGAGTACCCCCAATATGACCATTGACGACAAAGGCCAAATTAGTGTAAAATCGGATGTTTTAGGGCTTTTTGTATTCTCGGTTTTGGTAGAGGAATTGCGTAATGGTGTTGTTATTGGACAAGTTCGTCGTGATTT
>JANPIG010000164.1:0-4556 GCA_031424875.1 Cytophagales bacterium | reverse complement strand
GAAGAGTTATTTGCAAAATGGAAAACGTAATTTGAAGAATTGTATGGAGAGATAATGTTTTACCGCAAGGACGTTATGATGCAAAGAGAAGAATATAGCGACTTTGCGTCCTTGTGATAAAAACTCATTGAATGAGAAATTACCAAATTTTCTTTGCGTCATAGCGTTCTTGTGGTATAAAATTATTAAAAAACCTTGAAAACAAGTAAAAACATATCCCCCGAAACTATCAAAGCCTACTTAGCAGGTACGCTTTCGCACGCCCAAACACATGAGTTTGAAAAGGCGATGTTAAATGATGCTGTTGTGCGTGATATGGTAGAAGGTTATGAAATTTCAAGGAATAATAAGGTTGATTTTCAAACGATAAATGCTTCATTATCAGAACGTTTGAAGAATAGAGTAGAGGAGGGTCAACAAGAAGTTTATCCTCTATGGAAGCGTGTCCCCATGTATGCAAGGGCGGCTTCGGTGCTGTTGTTTTTAGGAGTTGGAACCTATTTTTTAACGAAAAATATTTCCGCTGAAACTACCGAAAAAATGGCTTTAGTTCAACCTATTGAAAGTAAAAATATATCGCAATCAGCCCCTCCAATAATGGCTGAAAGTGAAGCAATCACTCAGGAAAATCGGGTAGTTTCTAAGCAAAAAATAAAGGCTGAAATGAATAAAATCCAAACTGAGAAAAAAGATTTTGTCGTGAAAGAATCTGTTGCACAAGGAGCAAATTATGCCGAAGTTATGATAGATGAGGAGATAGCAACTGCCGATAAAACTACTGTCGAAGTAGAACCAAAAATTACCCAAAAATCTGAGCCAGTCATTGCGTATGAAGCACCTCTCCAACCTGCTCCACAAGCACCAAAAGTTGCTGTACCTTCGGGAGTAATGAAGACCGAGGAAAGAGTTTATTCGAGAAGTAAATCAGCTGTAAATCAAATAAATACAAATGTTATTAGTGGTATAATTCTAAACGAAGATAGCAATAAACCCGTTCCTAATGTATCAATCATTTCGGAAGATAAAACCCTTGGGAAAACCGATGAAAAGGGGCGTTTTAGTTTAGAAAATGCTCAATTAGGCAATAAGATAAGTTTGGTTGCTCCAAACTTTGAAAATACCGAAATCATGGTTAATAAAACCACACCAGATTTGTTTTATATTCGGCCAAAATCAGAGTTAATTTTCATTGATTTAAAGCGCAATAAAACGTGGAAATACAATCCAGCTGAACACCCAGCTCAACCATCAGTGAGTCCAGATGAATATTTAGCGTATGTGCAAAATAATCTTAAAAAGCCTGCACAAGCCATTGATAACCAAATCGTTGGGACGGTAGAAGTGGAATTTGAAGTCAATAAAAAAGGAGAATTGTCAGACTTCAAGATTACGAAATCCTTGGGCTATGGTTGTGATGAAGAAGCCATTAAGTTAATCAGAGAAGGACCTAAATGGTTACCCAAAATCTATGGCGGAGATACTGGCAGACAACGAGTAAGACAAGTAGTAAATTTTTAAAACGTACCATAGGCTTTAGCCTGTAATATTGTATCAAAATTAACCGGCTAAAGCCTGTGGTATATATAAAAAAATGATTATAATGTTCTGATTTTCAGAATATTATAATCATTTTTGTTTGTATTTTAAATAGTGATTTTAGGCGGATTACGCATCCAATTATAGGTAAGTCAATAACTGTGCCAAAGTAATTTAGCTGTTGGCTATTAGTTATTAGCTGTTGGCTATATTTCTGATTATTTTTCGATAATATCAAAAAAATGAATTATTTTTACTCAATACTAAAAACATCAACCCCCATACTAAATTCATGAGAAAATATCTTTTGCCATTAATCTGTGTTCTACCGTTTATTTCCTGTCGAACTACTGCCCAATTAACGCCTGATTCGCTTGCTAAAACTATCACTGAAGCAGAACTCAAAAAGCATTTGGTTTATATTGCTTCTGATAGTATGAGAGGACGAGATACAGGTTCGCCTGAACAAAAAATGGCTGCTCAATATATTGCCAAACAATTTGATAGTTACGGTTTAAAAGGACCCGTAGGCACAAATAATTCACACCTTCAATTAGTGGATTTAGTCAAACGTGCTTGGGGTGATTTTTATGTAAAAGCTCATAAAAAAAAATATCAATATCTGGGAGATTTTATTTCAAATTCTGCCGTACCTATGCCTAAAGAAATGGACTTTCAGACGGTTTTCGTAGGATATGGTATTGACGATAAGGCATTTAACGATTACGCCGATATAGATGTAAAAGATAAAGTGGTAGTAGCATTTGAGGGTGAACCACGAATGGCAGATGGCAACTACTTGCTTTCTGGCGATACGGAAATGTCTAAATGGAGCAAAGGCAATGAAGCTTGGAAAGAGAAAATGAACCTCGCCAAAACAAAGGGAGCAAAAGCTTTATTGTTGATTTCAAAACAGTCGGTTGAAGAGTTTGAAAAGACGGTAAAGCAACGCCAAACCATGATGAAGCGTTTTGGCAATGCTCGCTTAGGTTTCCGTGAAACTTCTGACCCACAAGGCTCTGATTTTGCCGTTTTAACCATCGGACAAAATATGGCTGCCGAGATGTTAGGCACTACCATAAATGAGTTTGAAGCTTTGAAAATGAAGACTTTAGAAACCAAAAAATCATTGAGCGGTTCAATAAAATCGCAGCCTTTGAGCATGAAAATCGAAAGGACAGTTGATGGTATTGAGACCTACAATGTATTGGGATATTTGGAAGGCACAGACAAAAAAGATGAGTTGGTTATCATCACTTCCCACTATGACCACGTAGGTGTGAATGATGGTAAAATCTATAATGGAGCGGATGATGACGGCTCGGGAACAGTATCGGTTTTGGAGGTAGCTCAGGCGTTTAGCGAAGCCGTAAAAACAGGACAGAAACCTCGCAGAAGCGTTTTATTCATGACTGTAACGGGTGAAGAAAAGGGGCTTTTAGGTTCTGAATATTATGTAAAACATCCTGTTTTTCCCTTAGCAAATACTGTTTGCGACATTAATATTGACATGGTAGGGCGCACCGACAAAGACCACGAAGGTAAAGGAGATTATATTTATGTGATTGGTTCAGACAAACTTTCGTCAGAATTGCACTCGGCTTTGTTAGAACAAAATACTAAATATGGCACCCCTATTGACTTGGATTTTAGGTATAATGACCCCAACGACCCGAATCGTTTCTATTACCGTTCAGACCATTATAATTTTGCCAAAAACAAAATTCCAGTAGCTTTTTTCTTTAACGGCGTACATGACGATTACCACCAGCCAACGGATGATGTGGAGAAAATTGAGTTTAGTAAAATGGAAAAAAGAGCAAGATTAGTCTTTCATTTAGCTTGGGAAGTAGCGAATAGAGAAAAGCGTTTAGTAGTGGATTCGGATAAGAAGTAATTTGATTTCAGCAGATATTTTGTAAATTGAGACTGAATATTTGACAGTTTAAAGCAATATAAACATGGTTGCAGTAGAAGAACAGCTTTATACCGTTGAGGAGTATTTTGATTTTTGTGAAGTTCACGAAGGACTATACGAATATGTCAATGGAGAAATCATAGAAATGGCAGGAGAAACTCCAATAGCAAATGAAATTGCTGGAAATATTCATTATTTTTTCAGAACAATCTTAAAAGGAAAACCCTTCAAAACGTATCAGAATGCTGTAAAACTCATGTTGGGGAAAGGTAAAATCTACCGTATTCCAGATATGATGGTGATTCATAAAGAAGGCGTTGAAGCAAAATCTGTTAAGCAGCCCGCTCTAATTGTTAAAATTCTGTCGGAAGGCACAAAGGATATGGACCGTCGAGTAAAACTGGTAGGATATTGTCAGATTGAATCTTTACAGTATTATCTCATTGTTTCGCAGGATATGAGTTTGATAGAAATGTATCGAAGAGTTGGCAAAAAGTGGGAATTTGAATTTTATACAAATCATTCTGACATTATCAACCTGTCGTTTTTTGATACTCTTTTATCTTTGAATGATGTATATGAAAATGTAAAAATTTAATGTAGTACGGAAGTCTGTTCCGTGAAGCCAAGTCCAATTTATTTATAGGCTTCACGGAACCGACTTCCATGCTACATAATCCTCAAAACCGCCTCGAAACTTCCTCCTCCACAACTTTCTTGTGAAACAACATTCTAAAAGTTGAAGCCATCCCAATCATTTGGTCTATTTTATATTTTGCCATACGGTACGGATAGTTATCCTCAACGGTTTTCATCAATTCACTAAATGTGAACGATAACCGATACATTTCCTCAATATTCATCGAAAAATCAAAGACTTTGTACATCACAAATCCCCGCTTTCCTTCTGGTGAAACGATGAAAAGTATGAGATAAAAATCCTCATCTTTTAAGAAAGAAATTACCTGTGTATGGTTAAATTGCTTAGGAAATTGATCATTATCAACCAAGTAATCAAGGATTTCTTCTTCGTTGATAGTAGTAAATAGATTAGGCGTTAAAAATTGATAGTTTGAAGCTATATTTTCCATTTTCTTATTTT
>JANPIG010000163.1:0-3234 GCA_031424875.1 Cytophagales bacterium | reverse complement strand
CCAGCATTGGAGTTGGGTTTAGGCTTTTAAAGACAGGAGAAATCGACTCTTTTGCTTCAGCAGGTAGTACTGGAGCCATGATGGTTGGGTCATTGTTTTCTATCAAAACTATTGAAGGCGTTCAACGCCCACCCATTGCAGGATTTGCCCCACAAGTAGATGGAAATCTTGCTGTAATTTTAGATATTGGAGCAAATGCCGACGTAAAACCAGAAATGTTAGCTCAATTTGGTGTTTTAGGTTCAATCTATGCCAATGCCACCATGAATGTCAAAACACCAAGAGTAGCGTTGATGAATATTGGCGAAGAGGCGGAAAAAGGCTCACTTGTAGCTCAACAAGCCTATAAGTTGATGAAAGAAAATTCTTTGATTAATTTTATTGGAAATATTGAAGGTAAAGATTTTTTCAAAGGCAAAGCTGATGTTATTGTTACAGATGGTTTCACAGGAAATATTCTTTTGAAAATGGGCGAATCTCTTTACGATATTATGAAAGATAGAGGTATTAGAGACGAATTTTTGGATAAAACAAATTATGAGGCCGTTGGGGGAAGTCCAATAATTGGGGTGAACGGAAATGTAATTATAGCACACGGCTCGTCGTCAGCATTGGCGGCAAAAAATATGGTTCACCTTTGTAGAAAAGTAGTAGAATCAAAAGTTACTGATAAAATTAAAGAAGCATTACGAGTTAGTGAATTATGAGCTAATGAATTGTGAGGTAGGCACTATAAAAATCACTACCTCATAATTCACTAACTCACAACTAATCACTCTCCATCTCCATTATGACCAAAATCACAGCTGCTATTACAGGCGTACAGGGATACGTACCAGAAGACATACTTACCAATGCAGACCTCGCAAAACTTGTAGATACTACCGATGAATGGATAACCAGCCGAACGGGAATAAAACAACGTCATATCTTGAAGGGTGAAGGTAAAGGTACGTCAGTAATGGCGATTGAAGCAGTAAGAGGACTTTTAGCCAAAACTAACACTGATCCTTTAGAGATTGATTTATTAATCTGTGCTACTATTTCGCCAGACCATTTTTTTCCTGCTACTGCCAATATCATTTGCGATGCCGTTGGAATAAATAATGTGGGGTCGTATGACTTATCAGCGGCTTGTTCGGGCTTCTTAAATGCTCTTGTAACGGGTGCAATGTTCATTGAAGCAGGGCGTTACAAAAAAGTAGTAATTGTGGGAGCGGATAAAATGTCTTCCATTACAGACTATTCAGACCGAACTACTTGTGTACTTTTTGGCGATGGTGCAGGAGCCGTTTTATTAGAAGCGAACGAAGAAGGCCTTGGGATCCAAGATTTTATTTTGCGTTCTGATGGTTCTGGGCAACATCATTTGATTCAGAAAGCGGGAGGAAGTGCTTATCCCCCTACATACGAGACGATTGATAATAAATGGCATTACATTCATCAGGATGGGCAAACGGTTTATAAATTTGCGGTAACCAGAATGGCGGATGTTTCGGAAGAAATTATGAAAAGAAACAACCTCACGGGCGATGATATTTCGTTTTTAGTGCCTCACCAAGCCAACAAAAGAATCATTGACGCCACGGCAAACCGCATGGGAGTGGGTCCAGAAAAGGTGATGATGACTATCCAAAAATACGGAAATACCACGGCTGCCACGATTCCACTTTGTCTTTGGGATTATGAATCACAATTGAAAAAAGGCGATAATCTTATCTTGGCAGCTTTTGGTGGAGGATTTACTTGGGGAAGTCTTTATTTGAAATGGGCTATATAAATTATAAAAGACAATCAAAAACTAAATAAAACCATAGGCATATCAATAATTTGAATTGCTAAATAAACAATAATGGCAAATACCGCAGACATCAAAAACGGATTAGTAATTAAGTACAATAATGATTTGTATTCAATAACAGAATTCCTCCATGTAAAGCCAGGCAAAGGTCCTGCTTTTGTAAGAACCAAATTGAAATCATTGACAACGGGCAGAGTAATTGATAATACCTTCAATGCGGGGGTAAATATCTATCCTGTACGAGTAGAGCGTCGTGCTTTTCAATATCTTTATGCTGAGGAGTTCGGGTTTACTTTCATGGATAATAATACTTTCGAGCAAATCACGCTCAATAAAGAAATGGTGGAAGGTTCTGATTTGATGAAAGAAGGGCAGGAAGTAGAGATTTTAATTAATACTGAAACTGATTTGCCAATTTCTTGCGAGATGCCGATGTTTGTAGAATTGGTAGTAACATATACGGAACACGGTATCAAAGGAGATACTGCCAACTCCCCCAAAAAACCTGCAACGGTGGAAACTGGTGCCACAATCACCGTCCCATTATTCATCCAAACTGACGAAAAAATAAAAGTAGATACTCGTACTTATGAGTATGTAGAAAGAGTTAAATAATTAAAGTTTAAGAAGTTGTAGAGTAAGAGAAGTTAAAGCGTTTGAACTTTTAACACTCAACTTTTCTAACCCCTTAACACCCCTAAAATGGAAAACAAAGAAATTCAAAAATTACTTGACTTTATTGCACAGTCAACCTTAGATGAGGTAAACATTGAGACCTCTGAATTAAAATTGTCGGTTAAAAGATACGGTGTTGCTCCCGTAGTTCAACAGGTAGCAGCGGCTCCTGCTCCAGTAGCAGCTATGCCTGTAGCGGCAGCACCCGTAGCACATGCTGCTCCTGCTGTGGCTTCGCCCGCCCCTCCACCCGCTTCTACTGCTAATCGTGTTACGATAAAATCACCCATGATTGGAACGTTTTATCGTTCTGCAGGTCCAGATAAGCCTCTATTTGCTGAAGTTGGTGGAGAAGTTACTAAAGGCCAAACTGTTTGTATCATTGAAGCTATGAAACTTTTTAATGAAATCGAATCAGAAGTTTCCGGTAGAATAGTGGAAGTTTTAGTAGAAAATGCCACTCCTGTAGAATTTGACCAACCTCTTTTTGTAGTAGAACAGTAATTTTTTAGGGGTTAAGTGTTAAATTTTAGGGTTTAAGGAATGGGTAATTAGAGATTGGGTAATTAGAGATTATGGAGACTTGGATTAGGAATTTTCTTAGTGATTAGTATATTTACATACTGACCATCATAAAGTTAGAAACTTCTTAATCCCCAATCCCTAATTTGCACTCTCAAATCTCTAATCCCTAAATTCCAGCCCCTAATCTCAACCCCCCAGCCCCTAATCCCTCCGAAAAATGTTTAAAAAAATAC
>JANPIG010000162.1:0-2000 GCA_031424875.1 Cytophagales bacterium | reverse complement strand
ATTTATGATACCATTGATTGTTTGAAAGATATTGACCGCAATTCTTCTCGCTTCAAAATTGAGCAAGGAATTATTGGACAAATTCGTCGTTCTCCTTTGGGCGTTGTGCTTTGTATGGGACCTTTTAATTATCCTTTGAATGAAACTTTTACTACATTAATTCCTGCTTTAATTATGGGAAATGTAGTTTGTTTCAAGCCGCCCAAACATGGTACATTACTTCATTATCCATTATTAGAGGCATTCCGTAGTTCTTTTCCAGCGGGTGTAATCAATACGGTTTATGGTCGTGGGAGTTCTGTTGTTCCACAGATGATGGAGTCAGGCAAAATTGATGTTTTAACTTTAATTGGCTCATCAAAAGTGGCAAATGAATTGAAGAAATTGCACCCAAAAGTCAATCGTTTGAGAGCTATCTTGGGACTTGATGCCAAGAATGTTGCCATCGTAACACAAAGTGCTGACATAGATTTAGCAGTGAAAGAATGTATGTTAGGTTCATTATCATTTAATGGTCAGCGTTGTACGGCTTTGAAAATGATGTGGGTGCATCAGTCTTTGGTAAATCAGTTTAATTCAAAAATGGCGGCAGAAATTGGTAAATTAAAGTTGGGTTTAATGTGGGAAAAAGGCGTAAATATTACTCCCTTACCCGAACCAAACAAACCAGCCTATTTGCAAGAACTCATCAATGATGCCAAAGCACACGGAGCAAAAGTAATGAATGAGGGCGGAGGAGAAATGTTTAAATCAATCGTTTATCCTGCCTTGATTTATCCAGTAAATAAAGAAATGAAAATTTGGGAAGAAGAGCAATTTGGACCCGTTGTGCCTGTGGTTGCTTTTTCAAGTGTTCAAGAACCCATTGATTATTTAATAGAATCGTCGCATGGGCAACAGGTTTCTATTTTCAGTAAAGATGCTATTGAAATTTCTGAATTGATGGATGTTGCCGTGAATCAGGTTTCTCGAGTAAATATTAATTCACAATGTCAGCGTGGACCAGATACGTTTCCTTTCACAGGACGTAAAGATTCGGCAGAAGGTACACTTTCCGTTACAGCGGCTTTACGTTCGTTTTCTATCAGAACAGTTGTAGCTACAAAAGATACGGCAGAAAACAAATCAATTGTCAATCAAATTGTTGAAAATCAGGAAAGTAACTTCCTTTCGACTAAGTTTATTTTCTAATTACATTTTACCACATAGGTAGGTTAGAAAGGATAGAGTTTTAGTTTTTGGTTCAACTAAGATTTATACGAGATTTATTTGTCACACATGGAAGTCGTCCTTTTGAAGGCTACGGTTTATAAATCATATAAGAACCTATTTATTTATTTAGAACCCTTACAAACGTTAGACACTTGTAAGGGTTTTTATTTATTTTAAAATGATAAAGACCCTAAATTCTTAAAATCAATCCTTCCTTGAATTGTTAAACTAAGGGGTTTAATTTTTATCGCATCAATGCTGACTGTATGCGTTGGTTTTATGGTAAAACTATGATAATTCTGTGGAAAGCAATTACAATCCCAAGTATTTGTTTTTTGCCAATTTCCTGTTGAAATACTCTGAACATTAAAGCTTTGAGAAGATTTAGGAACTGATTTTTTTAGAAAATTATTGCTATTGATGGCATCTGCCCAAGCATTAGCAGCTTTCAATAAACCTGAATTACCGAAATGTAAACCATCGGGGCGGTCACTGGCGCTTAAACCTCCATTATTATCATTAATTTGGTCGAGATCTGGACCCAAAAAATTAAAAGATTCAGCGGCTACTGCCATTTGTGCATTTCTGGGGTCAAATCTCATCGGAAAAGGGGCTGGGGATTGGTTATGGTCTAATAAATAAGAATCCAGCGCAATCATCCAAGCCAAGTTATTAATTTTACTATCAATTCTACTTTGAGCAATATACCCTTTCATCCAAGTTTGAATAATTGACTGAATATCATTGCGTTCATTGACTCCATGCAAACACAATACTGAACGAATACC
>JANPIG010000161.1:0-3293 GCA_031424875.1 Cytophagales bacterium | reverse complement strand
GCCTTTTATCCATCTTTAAATCTCACGGGAGGACTTGGATTGCAGTCATTCAAAGCACTTTTATGGTTAAATCCCGCCTCAATTGCTATGAATACTTTTGGCGGATTGACGGCACCCTTGGCAAACAGAAGGCAAATTATTGCAGATTTAATGGCATCAAAAGCCGACCAAAAAATGGCTTATACCAACTATCAAAGAACGATAGTCGGTAGCTTCACGGAAGTATATAATCAATTGAATTTAATACAAAACACCAACGATATGTACGAGTTGAAAGTGCAAGAAGTGGATGTTTTGAGACTTTCCATCAACAACTCCGCAGAGCTATTTAGGTCGGGCAGGGCAACGTATTTAGAAGTAATTACTGCCCAAAAAAATGCCTTACAATCACAGATAGAATTAATCAATCTCAAAAAACGCCAGTACAATGCTGTTATTGGACTATACAAATCATTAGGTGGAGGTTGGAGAACATTATAACGTTAAACGATAAATATACCGATTGACCGAATAATAAGATTTTTGTTGAATAATTAAAGCTGAATCCTTTGGGTTTGGCTTTTTTTGTTAGGTTTGGGTTTGTATTACTTGGAAAGCCGAAAACGAGTGTTAGAGTAGGCATCAGTGTAAAATTATCCAAACCATGTTAGAACAAACCAACGTAAGTCTTATTGCCCCACATTTTAGTAATTTATTAGCAAATCTTCAAGGACACATTCTTAAACATCATGGGCGTACTCATGCCTATCATATACTTATTAAATTCAATCCAGAAGAAACATTTTTGGCAAGGCAATGGATTAATAATTTTGCTAATAATAAGATAACTTCTGCCCAAACACAATTAATAGATGCAGCTAACAGAAATAGTGGAGGAAATCCAGATGGAGGTCTTTTTAGAACTTTTTCATTATCTCATTCAGGATACGTAAATCTTGGCATCCCCAGTGAACAAATTCCCTCCTCTGATTCATCTTTCACGAATGGACTCAAAGCAAGTAAAGATCTATTATCCGATAATCTTGAAGATTGGGAAACCCCTTTTTTAGATACTATTGATGCTTTAATTATAGTAGCAGATGAAAATGTATCTAATGCTTCAGATGATAAAAATAGGATTCTGAATGAAATAAGTGGATTCAGTACAGTGGTTCATATTCAGAAAGGTAAGATTTTAAGAAATCAACATGGTATTGGTATTGAGCATTTTGGCTATGCTGATGGAATTAGTCAGCCGAATTTTTTGGCAAATAACGATACGCCCGCCGTGCAATGGGAGGATAACGGAGCTTTATTGAGTACTCTTTTAGTACCAGATCCAGCCACCACAGTTCCAGATTCTTTTGGTAGTTTTTATGTATTTAGAAAATTGGAACAGAATGTGGAAGCCTTCAAAAATGCCGAAGAAGAAATGAGCAAAGGATTTAATAAAGAATCTGACGAAGTATTTGGCATTTTTGATAAAAATCGGATACGAAATGAAGAATTGGCAGGAGCCATGGTGGTGGGTAGATTTGAAGACGGTTCGGATGTAATTAATAATAGTATGGAAAAAGATATTGTGGAACCTTCACAGCTATTCAATGATTTCGATTATCAAGACGATTCAGCGGGCTTAAAATGCCCTTTCCATGCCCACATCCGTATCACGAATCCGAGGGCAGATGTTGGGCAGGATTTCGCTAAAAGTGTAAGACTAACCCGTAGAGGCATTCCATACAATGACATCGGAAGAGATGAATTTGACCTTGAAAGCGATAAACCAAGAGAAGGAGTTGGCTTATTATTTCAATGCTATCAAAGTAGTATTGTAGGTCAATTTGAATTTATTCAAAACACTTGGGCAAACCAAGGTAATATTGGAGGACACATGGTAGGTCAAGATGCCATTATTGGGCAAGGAGCAAATAGTGACCCTAAGTTACTGCCAAATCAATGGGGAATAGGTGATAATGTACAAGAAATGCCAGCCGATTTTAGGCATTTTGTTACCACCAAAGGAGGCGAATATTTCTTCACCCCAAGCCTTCCATTTTTGAGAACAATTTGAAAAGAAAGAAGAATATAAAACTTGATTGACCGAATAATAAGATTTTTTGTGAATAATTAAAGACAAATCCAAAGGGTTTGGCTTTTTTTGTTAGGTTTGGGGAGAAATAAGTAATTGACCTAATTTTAAAAGAATTTTTATTTTGGCAGGTTCAGAGAAATGTTTAAATAACCATAAATGTTAAAAACTATGGCAAAGCGCAAAAAACACTTTAAATTTAAATTTAGTGCATCAGATTTATTATTTACAGTAAATACTTTGAAAGGGAACGAAATAGATTCCTTAAATGAATCATTTGGAACGTTATCAAATGCTTTTGATGAATCTTTCGGGAAAAGTATGACTGAAAAGGAAAAGGATGATTTTATAATATTAAGTACGAAAACTATTATTTGCGAAACGGCAGGATTAACTATTAATCCTCTGCAATTGCCAAACAAAACTTTGATGAATAAATTTGAATTTAATGATATTCAAAATTTGAGAGTAGCTCAAAGATTTACAAGTGTAGCAAATGTATTTAAAGCAAATGCGCTTATTATAAGAGATAATGTCGAAGATTGTGCTTCTGTAGATGATTGTATTAAATTGGTGAAAGATAACTCTTAAAATAATATTTAAATAAAATGAAAATTGGTTTATTATTAATTGCTTTTATTTTGATTTTTGATTGTCAAAATATACAAAGTCAAGAAAGAAAAGATTCTACCACTACGTGTGGTAAAATGAGCTTCAAAATACGAAACTCATTTGAAAGTCTGGATTTAAAAAAAGATCCTGCTATTGTAAGTTTTACCTTACCCAAAAATGGTAAGAATTCATTTCTGATTGATGCAGGGTTATCGTATAATTATAATAGTCCTAAAAATAATATTACCAGTGTTATGGTAGAATATCACAGAAATACATTAATCGAAAAGGAAATAAATAATTTCCAAATAGGTGTCGGTAAAGAATTATTACATAATAAGAATATAGGTAATAATGTGAGAAATACACATTACAAAATAAATGTAAAATATAATAATAATGTTAAGTCAAATACAGAAGGTATTGTCCTAACAGGACAAGTATCTTGGTTTTTCGATAAATTAAGAAAGAATGGAGATAAAATAAAATTTTGGAATCCTAATAGACAAATTAATGGAAAATACTTTAGTATTTTTTATACTCCTATTATTGGGGTAGAATATCAAAATAATATGAAGTCTGATTCTTTAGAATTGAAAGGGAATATTTTTAG
>JANPIG010000160.1:0-1700 GCA_031424875.1 Cytophagales bacterium | reverse complement strand
CCTAAAACTGCTAAACCAGCAACCCCCATACCCATTACAGAACCGCCTGTAAAAGATACTTCAAGTGCCTTAGACAAAGAGGTACGAGCAGCCTGAGCAGTACGAACGTTTGCCTTTGTAGCAATTTTCATTCCGATATATCCTGCCAAAGCTGATAAGAAAGCCCCAATTAAGAAAGCTACTGCAATGAGTGGAGATGAGTGAATTGGGTTTTCGGCAGTGCCTTCATTGGAACCCAAAAAGAATAATAAAATAGCGGTAGGAATAGCAAAATAGGCCAATACTTTCCACTCTGCCTTCAAAAATGCGATGGCACCGTCGGCTATATAGCCTGAAAGTTTTTGCATATTTGCATCACCTGCGGGTTGTTTAGATACCCATGAGAAACGCCAAGCTGTGTACAGCAATCCGATTATTCCAAAAGCTGGAACGTAGTAAATAATGTTATCCATTAGTTTTTATTAAGGGGTTTGTTGTGCTTAGAATTTTGGATTAATAATGTGTTGATTCTAAACGGTTGATTGAAAATTGTTAAAAGTAAAGACGATTGTTAAATATTTATTTAGGAATTAGTCCTTAAAAAAATTTAAAATTCCTTAAAAACTATTTACACAAGAATACAAAGATACGTTTTTCAATACATTTAATAAAAGCTATCTAACAACAAAATTGAATTAATCCTATTTATTTCTTTATTTTTCAATGATTTTCTTGAAAAAATAGAAATTCTATTGATAAATCCGTTAATTAAAAGCTGAGTAATATGCAATATCGGTCAAGAAACCTCAATTAAAAATTTATGAATTCCCAATTCCCCATATTTTATATCAATATACTTCAAATATTTGGGGATAATTTTAATTCTATTTGTCATTTACAATTATTAATCTAAACGCCAAATAAAGCATAACCTATTGATTATCAACAAATTAATCATATATATCCAAAATACTTTCTCGTTAACAAAAGTTAATGATTGTTAATGAACGATCTGGTACGATAGTTTTAACGTTTATCATTTAGAACTCAGAATCACAATTGATTTTTAATTCTGAAAAATATTATATCTATATTATTCTTGGTAGAATTTTATAGATTCACTTAAACCAATAAAATCATGAAAAAGATAACCATGGTTCTTGCAGCATCAACATTAATGTTTGCATGTAACGAGACAACAAAGAAAAATTCACAAGATGTTGCTCAATTTCAGAGTGTTGAACAAATAAAGAAAATGACCATTGACTCTATGCGTATGCAGGCTCAAATAAGAGATACTAAAGAAGCAGTCATAGATTCGATGAATAAGGTAGCAAAGATAGAACAAGCCAGAGCATTTACTTTAGACTCCTTGAGAGCATCAAAGAAAGGAACGCAGGTTGTAACAAGAAATAATTATCAAGCAACCAGAAGGGCAAATGATATTGTGGCGTATAAAGACAATTCTGAAGCCAGTACTACTACAACTTCAACGCCAGCAAAAGTGTATAAGAAAAAAAGAAGAATTAGTAGAACTGCTGAAGGGGCAATAATTGGAGCAGGTGTTGGTGCTGTTTCAGGCGCAATTATTAATAAAAGCAATCGTGGAAAAGGTGCGATAATTGGAGGTGTAATTGGAGCTGGTGTGGGTGCTGGTACTGGAGCAGTACTTGATAAAAGAGCGAAAAAGAAAGAAATGTATTGGTAAAATAAAAAAATGA
>JANPIG010000159.1:0-17482 GCA_031424875.1 Cytophagales bacterium | reverse complement strand
TAAGAAGCTGAATTTGTAGAAGGCAAAAAATCCCTTAGATTAAGTTCTGAGGGATTTTTTATTAAGAATCTTTTTAGGTTTTTCCTTTCTGATTGTG
Source organism: Cytophagales bacterium (assembly GCA_031424875.1). Classification (GTDB taxonomy): domain Bacteria; phylum Bacteroidota; class Bacteroidia; order Cytophagales; family Spirosomataceae; genus Arcicella. The sequence continues at coordinate 17,385 of JANPIG010000159.1, read as the reverse complement.
AATTAATGTATTGAACCTGTTTAAACTTATTGGCTTGATATTTTTAGGCCTCAGTGGAACTGACTGATAATATTAATCCGTTGGGAAAAAATTAATTTCAGGTGAAAAGGAAACTGAAATTTAAACTGATGGAATAAATACAAAGTGTGAGCGCAAAGTCTCTTAAAATAAATTAATTTGTTTATGAAGAGACAGATATATGTTTATGATTTAAATAATATATAGCACAGTTAAACTTTTAGAAAATACACAAAGAAAACTAACCCCGCCTTTTAGGAAAACAGTAAAATGCTTGGAGATTGTTTATTATGTAGGTAATATCTAATTTTACAGTAACACCAACTATTTTACTTATAGAAATCGGCAAGGTTACTGATGACCCATAAAATACATACAAATAATTAGACTCAACAATGTAATTTTGAAAATATCAGTTTCATCTTCATAATATTGACCAAAATAAAAATAAAGAAAATTCATAATCAATGCTTAAGTAAATATTCTATGAAATTTAAAAACAATGGTAATAATATCCATTTTCTTGATGGTGGGGGAGAAATGGGAAAGCTAATTAGAGAAAAAGACTGGAGCAAAACAAATTTGGGTTTGCCTCAAAACTGGAGTCAAAGTTTACGCATCACTTTGAGTATTATTCTTAATTCAAAATTTCCCATGTTCTTATTCTGGGGAGACGAATTAATATGTTTTTATAACGACGCTTATCGTCCAAGTTTAGGCAAAGAAGGTAAACACCCTTTAATACTGGGCATGAAAGCAGAAGAAGCATGGAAAGAAACATGGCCCATAATAAAACCATTAATCGACCAAGTGTTTAAAGAAGGAGAGGCGACATGGAGTGAAGACCAGCTAATTCCCATGTATAGAAATGGGAAAATTGAAGACGTATATTGGACATTTAGTTACAGCCCAGTATTTAATGAATCAGCAAAATCAGTAGGTGTTTTTGTTGCCTGCACTGAAACTACCGAAAAAATAAGTATCTATAATAAGCTTGAGGAAAGTAAAAATCAGTTAGAATTTGCCATAGAAGCAACCGAGCTTGGAACCTGGGATTATAATCCACTTACAGATAAATTTACTGCTAATGCAAGATTGAAAAAGTGGTTTGGCTTACCTGCACACGAACAAATTGAATTAAGCCATGCCATAAATGGAATACTTGAGGCTGACAGGCAAAAAGTAAAAGATGCTATCCTAAAATCTTTAAATTATTTTTCTGGAGGAAATTATGATATTGAATATTCTATTATTAATCCTATAACACACAAAGAAATTATCGTTCATGCAAAAGGGAGAGCATGGTTTAATGATGAAAAAATTGCTTATAGGTTTAATGGAACTTTATCAGATATTACAGAGCGAGCAACTACAAGAAAAAAAATTAAAGAAAGCGAACAGCGTTTTCAAGCAGCCATCGAGGCAGTTGAAGGGATTTTATGGACAAATAATGGTAAAGGTGAAATGGAAGGACAGCAGTCTGGCTGGGCTTCACTCACTGGACAAACTTATGAGCAATATCAAGGATATGGTTGGTCAAAAGCGATTCATCCTGATGATGCCCAACCAACAGTGGATGCCTGGACTAAAGCAGTACGTGAACGCAAAATGTTCATTTTTGAGCATCGGGTAAAAACAAAAGAAGAAGGCTATAAATATTTTTCAGTGCGTGCCATTCCACTAATAAATCCTGATGGTAGTATACGTCAATGGGTAGGAGTGCATTCAGATATACAAGACCAGAAAATTAGAGAAGAAAAAAAAGACGAGTTCATTAGCATTGCCAGCCATGAAATGAAAACGCCCCTTACTACGATTAAAGCATATTTGCAGATGCTGGATCTTTGTTTAGATGAAACCCACGAAGAAGCAAACCTCTATGTAAAAAAAGCCAACCAATCAATCAACAGACTTAATGAATTAGTAAGTGAATTACTGGATGTAAGTAAGATACGACTTGGCAAACTAAATTATACTATTACTACTTTCAATTTTAATGATATGATTGAAAGTACTATCGAAAATATACAACTTACTTCACCCAAGCATACCATTATTAACACTGGTAAAGTTTGCGACGAAGTAACTGGAGATAAAGACAGATTGCAGCAAGTAGTCATTAATTTATTAAACAATGCCATAAAATATTCACCTGGTGCAAAAGAAGTTTTTATAAGGATAGAACAAGAAAAAGAAATTATAAAAGTATCAGTAAAAGATACTGGCATAGGAATAAGTAAACAAAGCCTCAATAAGATATTTGAAAAGTACCATCGAATTGATGAACATGCAGTACATTTTCAAGGTTTGGGAATTGGTTTATTCATTTCTTATGAAATCATTCAACGCCATCATGGTAAATTGTGGGCTGAAAGTGAACCCAATAAGGGAAGTACATTCTATTTTACAATACCCTTAGATACTAATTCACCGCAATAAAGAATAAATATAGAAAGTGTATTGAAACATGGCTTTTGTTGTTAATTTCATTATCCATATTTTAAATACGCTTTAGTTTTATGTAAATAAATTCTATGAAACTATTCATTTTCACCAACTTACTTTTATGGACAGTTTCTGTATTTGGGCAGACTATTATTCTTGATGCGAAGAATCAAAAAAATAATATTAAAACTGGCGCTGAACAGACCGAGAAATATATCAATTACCTAAAAAATAAAAGAGTTGCTATATTAGCCAACCCTACTACTATTATTGCCAAAAAGCATTTGGTTGATAGTTTGCTTTTACGAAAAATAAATATTGTAAAAATATTTGGCCCTGAGCATGGTTTCAGAGGAAATGCCAGCAACGGAGCAGAAGTAGTTGATGAAAAAGACCCTACTACGGGCATTAAAATAATATCGTTGTATGGAGCAAAAAGGAAACCTTCTGCTCTTGATCTTTCGGATGTAGATGTCATGATTTTTGATATTCAAGACGTGGGATGTAGATTTTATACTTATATCAATGTCTTGAGAGATATAATGGAAGCCTGTTCAGAGAATAACAAAGAGGTTTTAATTTTAGATAGACCAAATCCTAATGGTTACTTGGTGGATGGTCCTATTTTGGATATGAGCCTTAAATCTGGCATTGGACAATTTCCGATACCTATTGCCCATGGTATGACAATTGGTGAATTTGCTCAGATGATTAATGGAGAACAATGGCTGCCTAATAAATTAAAATGTAAGCTAAAAATTATTCCTGTAAAAAATTACCAGCACGACTTGGAATATATTTTGCCCGTTAGTCCTTCGCCAAACTTAAATACACCGCAAAGTATTCTATTATATCCCTCTACTTGTTTGTTTGAAGGGACATTTCTTAATCATGGTAGAGGCACTTATTTTCCATTTACTATACTCGGAAGCCCCTCTTTGAAAGGTAAATACTCATTTTCATTTACTCCTGTAGGCATAAAAGGAATGAGTGAAAAGCCCTTGTATATCAATGAAATTTGTTATGGCATTGATTTAAGAACGTTTGACGTTAATAAATTACGCAAAAGCAAAAGAATTAATCTTGAATGGATGATTGATTTATACAATGCTTTTCCAGAAAAAGAAAAGTTTTTTGACCGAACACAAAGCAACCAAATGGGTAATATTGACTTTCTGGCGGGCGTATATGATTTTAGAAAACAGATAATCGGTGGACAGACTATCAAGCAAATCCAAGATTCTTGGGAACCTAAATTATCAAAATATAAAGTCATGCGAAGAAAATATTTGCTTTATCGATGATGTAAAAATTTTCTGGTTCAACTAAGATTTATACGGGATTTATTTGTCGCACACGGAAGTCGTCCTTTTGAAAGACGACTTCCGTATAAATCATAGAAGAACCAATTTTCTTTAACAAATTATTCTACTTTTGCTCGGGTAGGATAAACGTATTCCCTAACTCTTTTCCCCCGAAAACTCTTACTTTCATGGGATTTTTCATTTTAAATCTTTAAAATTCCTCATGATAAACTTCAATATTCCGAAAATAAATACCTACCTATCCGCCGAAATTCAGCATAAAATTGACTTCAAAACTAAGCCTACTGGGGCATTAGGAACGTTGGAAAAGGTGGCTTTGCAAATTGCTAATATTCAACAAAACTCCTCTCCTACCCTTCTGAACCCACATTTAGTAGTTTTTGCTGCCGACCATGGACTCGCTCGTGAGGGAGTGAGCAAGTATCCGCCCGAGGTAACTTTCCAGATGGTTCTCAACTTTGTGGGCGGGGGGGCTGCTATCAATGTTTTCTCTAAACAGAACGGTCTAAATCTCCAAGTGGTGGATGCGGGTGTAATGGGCGACTTCTCTCCTGCCTTGCCAATCATCCATCAAAAAGTGGCTCATGGCACAAAATCTTCTTTGCAACAGGCTGCTATGACTTTAGAAGAAGCCCTAAAATGTATCGAATTAGGAGCAAAAGTAGTGCAAGACATTTCCGCAAAAGGTTGTAATGTAATCGGGTTTGGCGAAATGGGTATTGGCAATACCTCCGCTGCCAGTTTGTTGATGAGCAAGATATGTGATTTTCATTTGAGCGATTGTGTGGGCAGAGGTACGGGCGTAGATGACGAGGGCTTGAAACATAAAATTTCTATCTTGGAACAAGTTTTAGCAAAGCATAAATCTGTAAAAAACCCCTTTGAAATATTGGCTTCTGTGGGAGGTTTGGAGATTGCCCAAATGGTTGGAGCAATGTTGCAATCCGCTCAAAATCAAATGATTATCTTAGTTGATGGATTCATTGCGACTTCGGCATTCTTAATGGCTCATGCTCTTAATCCCAATGTCTTAGACTATGCCATTTTCTGCCATCAGTCAGATGAAAGTGGGCATAGTTTGATGTTGGAATATCTAAACGCTGAGCCACTTTTGAAGCTAAATCTCCGTTTAGGTGAAGGAACAGGCTGTGCGTTGGCATATCCCTTAATCCAAGCTGCCGTGAATTTTCTAAATGAAATGGCAAGTTTTGAGAGTGCGGGAGTTAGCGGCGTTTAGGGATTGGGGATTTGGTAATCTTGAATTAGGAATTAGGAATTAGAATGTATTACCTAATTCTTAATTCTTAATTCCTAATTACAGATTCTTAATTCCTAATTCCTAATTCCAGATTTCTAACAACTCCCAGCTTATGATAATACACATAAGAAACTGCTAAAATCCCCATTATCACAAACGGGAACATAGACATTCCGGTGAATCCATCAACGGCTACATTACTCCAAAATGCCATTAATAGTTCGATAAAAAAACATCCATAAGCCCACTCTTTCAGTCGGGCTGGAACTTGTGGAACAATGATGGCTAAACAGCCTATTACCTTAAAAACCATTAGCATAAAACTGAAATAAGTAGGATAACCCAAGTGTGCCATGCTTTTTACGGAGTCTTCGGTATTCCAAAATAAGGCGGGCATTACACCTTGAAATAAGCAAAAGAAAATGGTGGATGCCCAGTAAATGATTTTGTTAGTTTTCATGATTATTTATTTGGTTAATTATTGATTTTAATAAAAGAGCAGTTTTGATAAAGGTATCTATAGTTTTATTCAAAAAATAATTTTACGGTAATAATTCTACCTTATACTCACTCAAAATTAAAAATTCTGTTAATTCTTTTATCACAATATTTTCCCCTTCTACTCGCAGAATTTTATCACAGTCTGAAAGGTCAAAATTTGATTTATAATTTGGAAAGCGTAGCCCTATATCTTTTATAAGCCGTTTTGCTTCACTCCTTAATTTTACGTTGGTTCTAAAAACTTCTACCATTTTATTATTCAACCATTGAAATCCATTCTTTAATTAAATTCTGCAAAGTCTGTCGTTTTTCTAATATGGCATCCATATTTTCAAACAAAACAAGTCTTTTTCCATCTTTATAATCACCCTCCAAAATTTTTGTTGTATCAGTCAGTTTTGCCCCCATCAGAAATATCAACCGAATACAATCGTTCTTGAAAAGATTAAAGCTCACAATATAGCGTTTGTACTCTTTAGGATTGAATGGTTTCATCTCACCCACATAGTTATACGTAGGGACATTTCAAGCGATAATTTCCTCCATTTCTGAGTGAGACTCCTTAATGATTTTACGCAGTTCTTCTATCACCTCCAACATCGGATGTTCAAGATTTTGCATATATATTGCCACTTGTTAGGCGTTTGATAGCTTTGTCTTTGCCATAGATTGAGTTTTAAAAATCGGAGTAATCTGTTTAATTGATTGTACTTTTATTCGTAGCTTCAACCCCATATCGTATCGCCGCTTCGAGTACATTAATATCTATAACTTTCAGCGTTTTGAAATTAATGCAATATCCGCTCACGCTTGCCTTGCCGAGTTGTTTTCCATACGTTTGGGTTAAATATTTCTTATCTTTCAGACCAATAATATAGACAGAAATTCCAGTTGTGTTGGCACTTAAACCAATCTGATAAAATGCTTTGGTTGTTCCATCAGCATATTTTATGGCTTGATTTCCATATCCAATATTAGGGTTAGAAACCGTTTTACCTTCATTGTCTTTACCATCCAAGAACCACAATTCACATCTTGGCAACACTTGAAGTATAAGCTTGTGCAACGCTTGTATTTCACTACGTTTTGGCTCAGGTTGACTATCGATATACTCGTTGATTTGCTCTTGTATGGTCATCTAAATTATTGGGTTTTCGATAAAGTTGCCAACAGTTCATCCAAGTAATTCAATGTCATGGTAAATCCTCCTTGAAAGCCCATTTCAATCATCTTCTCCATTCGTTCAAGAGATTCATTATAAATCGTAATGCTCACTTTTGTCTTGCCGTTTTGTTCGCTAAAATTCAAATCCCAATCAGAAGCAGGTAATTCAAGGTTTTCAGCTGCGTCTGCGAACGCATTCAACATTTTGAAATTGGTTTTTGGAGTAATGAAAGTATATTTCTGAATAGACCAATGTTCTTGTCCTTCGGGGCTTACCATAGCATAAAATCTTCGCCCGCCCACTTCAAAATTCATAGATTTTGTTTTTGACATCCAAGGTTTGGGTGCCCACCATTGGTCGAGTATATCTTGTTTGGTATAAGCATCCCAAACCAAAGGAAGTTCAGCGGCAAATTCTCTGACAACCGTTACCCTTTTTGTTGATTTGTCAACGGTAAAATCAAATAGCAAATTGGTTTTCATTATTTCTGTTTTTTAATTGTTGATAATACTTCGTCAAGTTGATTAAATCTACTCTCCCAAATTTTCCTAAATTGTTCAAGCCATTGGTCTATTTCTTTCATTTTTTCAGTGTCAAGTTGATAATAAATCTCCCTTCCTGACTGTTCTTGTTTAACAAGCTGACACTCTATTAAAATTTTGATATGCTTCGAAACCGCCTGTCGGCTCGAATCAAAATGTTCAGCCAAAGCATTGGGAGTCATAGCTTGCAAGGCAATCAACGCAATAATTGCTCTGCGAGTAGGGTCGGCAATTGCTTGAAAAACGTCTCTTCTCATGATAAATAATTTTTATATGAAACTAATCGGTTGCAAATATATGTGCAACTAATCGGTTTCTCAAATTTTTAGAGAAGTTTTTATGAAAATTTGTTAAAGCAAACCTTCGTTCAAAAAAATAACTTGTATATTTTAAAGTATTTCAATTCTAACCACTACTTATTTAGACTTTTTCACTGTCTGTTTCAAGGCTGAATTCTCTTCATTCGCTTTCATCCTAAACTGCACAATTCGCTTTACCAAATCATCTGAAAGCGGTTTTTCGGGCGAAAATTGAATTGTTCCTTTGCTGGTTTTATAGTCTTGCAGTTCCTCTTCAAAGACATCATTATTCACTGAAAAAAGGCTACAATGTTTTTTGAAAGCGGCAAAATAAACTAACATTCCATGATATTTATAAGCTGGCATTCCATAACTAATCACCTCCTCTGCGGTAGGGGCAGTTTCTCTGATAATTTTTCGTAAATGCGTTAATGCCGACTTTTGCTTTTCGGGCAAAGCATCCAAATACGCATCTATGTTAGGAGCAATGTTGGACTTATCCATTTTATTATAATATTTACGATTGATTCGATTAAAGACTTAAATTTCTTAATAAACTAATAAACTAATATACCAATCCCTAACCCTTAGCATAATTAAATGACCACAAAACACCATATTTATCCGTCAATTCTCCAAAAGTTGCCCCCCAAAAAGACTGATGCAAAGGCGTAATTACCTCACCATTTTTAGACAATTTGCCAAATACATCATTGATTTCCTCAGGACTTTCACAATTTAAGAATAGCGCAATCGAATTGCCATTTTTAACATGATTGCCCATCATATCAGACCCCATCATCGTTACGCTTCCATTCGTGAGCGTACTATGCAGAACGTTTGCTCCCATTTCAGAGGGCATTTGTGCCGACATGGGCGATTCTGCCACTTTTTGCATGAACAGTTCTCCGCCCAAACAGGCTTGATAGAACGTCATGGCTTCACGGCATTTGCCGTTGAAATTTAAATATGGATTTAATTGTGCCATCGTTTTTGATTTTCTGAAATATCCTTAATAATGTTCAAGGCTTTTGTTTAGCTCAAATGCTCACTTTTACAAAATCCCTGTTATTAGTTCGTTATTTTATTTCGTTACACTTAACCATTCTTTTATAATCTCTGTCAGTTCAGCTTTTCCGTTTTCAACGTCTTGCATATTTTTAAAACTTACTACTGCTCTGTCGTTTTCTTTCCAAACTAACATTTTACTATTATTTGCTATCAGTTTGTCTTTGGGTTGCTCCTGTTTTTTCGCTCCACAATGAAAAATTACCTGAATTTGTTTTGTTGTAACTGGCTGTATTCTCATTGTTATTCTATCTTCGTTTCCAAGACAATAATTTGGTCCATTCCATTTAATGTTTTCAGTTAAATCATCACTTGCAGTCAATATGTAATTTCGCAACTGTTCTATTTCCACTCTAAAAGGATGGTTTAATTCGTCTAAAAAGTTGGTTACCTCATTATTCGAATTAGTCATTTGCTTTTCCATTTTGTTGATTTTATCCTTTATATATATTATTCGTTATTTTGCGGACAATTATTGTCAATTTACTGTACTATAAAGTGTAACCAATTTCCCAAATGTGACCAAATGGGTCTTTTAGCTTTCCGATTCTCCAATCTTCTTCGGTGGTCATTGGACAAATTTCAGTAGCACCAAACCTTATTGCCTTTTCAAATAACTTCTCAGCATTTTTTGTTTGTAAAATTATCCTGACTGAACTATTCGATTTCAGGTCTGGGCTTAAACTTCCATTTTCAGGTTCTTCGTCACCTACATAAAACTCTGCCTTCTCAATTTGTATTACAGATGATGTTTTTTTGTCAGATATTTCAAACCTTTTAGTTTCAATAGCTCCAAAAGCGGATACATAAAAATCAACAGCTTTTTTAGCATTATGTACTGTCAAAAAAGGTTTTATAGTTGTAATATTATTCCCTGTCATAAAAATCTTTATTGTTTGTTTTGTTTCTACATAACTCTTATAATTGTCCATAATTGATTGCCATCCAGCTTTTTGCATTTCAACTGGATTCTCACTTTCAGCCTCAAAAGTTGATGAAATATGCGTTGAATCTCCCTTGTTAGTAAAGGTAATTTGACATATTCTACTATCATCCATCGTATATTTAATATATTCGTTAGATGTAACAGCATCATATACACCTCCAAAATCAAAGCCAAAACTTCCATCCTTTGCTTCCATTCTATAAGAAAATTTCCCACCTATTGTCAAATTATTCTCAGCTTTTGTCGTATGCCAATCTGGCGAGGCCGCATTCCACATTTTAATATCTTCAGCATTAGTCCAAAAGCTCCATGCTTTCTCTACAGGGACATTTACATTTATTTCTACCGTAACTTTTATGGCTTCCATTTCTTGCATTGATTTTTTATAAATTGACAATACAAAGTTATTGTCGTAATCTCAGTTAAACACTGTGTTATTACGACAATATAAGGGGTTGATTGCGACAGTCAAATGTAATACCTTTGCTCAATAAAATCGTAATCAAATGAAAAATGTAGCAATCCTTGTTCCAGAAACTGCTATTATTGAGGCAGTTGCCGATCCACGTTATATGTTTACTGCTATCAACGAGTTTTTGAAAAGTGCTGGAAATCCACCCTTATTTAATGTTCAATTAGTAGGGCTTACTAAAGAGGTCAAGTTGGCAGATGGGCTTTTTTCTATTCACACTGATACCACTTTATCGAAAGCCCAAAAGCCACATCTTATCATTATTCCTGCCGTGAGTGGTAATTTAGAAAATGCTATCAAACTCAATCAAGAATTTTTGCCATGGATAAACAATCAGTATAAAGGTGGTGCAGAAGTAGCTAGTTTATGTTTAGGAGCATTTATTTTGGCTTCTACAGGTTTGTTGAATGGCAAGTCATGCTCTACGCATTGGCTATTTGCCAACGAATTTAGAGCTATGTTTCCAGAAGTAGAGTTGGTGGATAATAAAGTAATCACCGAACAAAATGGACTTTATTCAAGCGGAGGAGCTAATTCATATTGGAATTTATTATTACACTTAGTAGAGAAATATACCAATAGAGAGTTAGCCATTCTTGCTTCCAAGTTTTTTGTTTTGGACATCGACCGTAGTAGCCAATCCCCATTTGCGATTTTTAAGGGGCAAAAAGTCCACAATGATATAGAAGTAAAACAAGCTCAAGAACACATTGAAAGCAATTTTCAAGAAAAAATTACGATAGACGAATTAGCAGATAAATATAATATTGGAAGACGTACCTTTGAACGCAGATTTAAAAAGGCAACTCACAACTCAATCGTAGAATATATGCAAAGAGTGAAGATTGAAGTCGCCAAAAAACAATTAGAGATAGGAAGAAGTACAGTAAATGAAGTCATGTACGAAGTGGGTTATACAGACATAAAAGCGTTCAGAGATGTATTCAAGAAGATAACAGGCATGTCTCCAATTGATTATCGAACAAAATATAATAGAGAGGTGGTATGATTTTTTTGAAATTATTTTTATAATTTAATCGAACCTATTAAAATCTTCATTAACAAATTTTAGACTATATTTTTCTTAAAACTCAACTTTTTAATAAATTTTTATTTTTGATACAACCTTTTGGTACTTACTTACGTCTAAGTATTGATTGGATTGGGTCTCTAATCAATTGAGTAAAATTAATTAAGGGTGAATTTGCATCAATCAATTGAATACTACACTAATCAATTTATTGACCGTTTAATAATTTTAGACCTTAAGTGATCGAGTAAAATATTGGTTTAATCATTAAAACATAGTAATTTTGGTACAGAAATATAAGAAAAGTACAAATTTAGATAATTGTATTACCCATTTTAACATTTAATAGTAAAGTATTTCAAATTTGTAATCTCATAATATTTCAATAGCAGATAGCAATTTCAGTAAACCTATGAAAAATATATTAAAAAATAATCCAGTAATCCTTGTGTGTGCGTTTCTACTTTTGGTGGCAACGGCTATCACATATAGCAAGAATGTAGTAGCCAGTGAAAAAACTTCACAAGGCTTTTTTTCTGGTAAAATCAGTTTTGAAGATACTCCAAACCATAAGTTGTATTCAGACAAAGTACAGGTAAAGAAAAGTTCAGAAAAAGGAGTAACTGTTTTTACCATTGTAGTAACGGATAATAATACGCCCGAATCTGTATTTGTGAAATTATACAACGTTACCAGTAAAGGAACATTTTTTATTCCAGGGGAAGGAGATTTTCAGAATGTAGGAAATTTAATTAAAGATGAAAATCAGTATCGTGAGGAAACTAATTTTTATCAGACTACGTTGGCTAATGATGAAGGGTTGAAAAACGGTGTAGGTCGTGTAAACATTATTAGATTGACAGACAACGAAATTGAGGGGGAGTTAATCATTATTGCTAATAATTCTGAAGGCAAACAAGCTCAATTGGAATCAGCAAGATTTAAAGCAAAATTTTAAACAGATTCGTGTCTGATTGACTCATGTCTGACAAGATTATATTTAGTGGTTAGGTGATACCAAAACGTTCGAGGCTATGCTTCGAACGTTTTTTGTTTTTTTGCATTTACCCAACTTTATAAAAAGATATTTTCCTTTATGTCTCATTTATAATTTCTTTATCTCATAGATTTTCGTCTTTCTAAATAGGCAGAATCATTATGTACCCATACTACAATACCCTCTAAAAACTCGAATATTTTCTATTCATAATTAACTATTAATCAAACACTTGTGTTTATTTGATACCATTATTAATTATATCTTTCCTATTTTCAGACTGGTGAATGTCCCTAAAACAATTTTTGAAACAAATTACAAGCATGCTTTGTACTGAATAAGCACATGGTAGGGTTTAGATGCCAAAACATAAAATTTAGAAAAATGACTTTTGACTTTATTACCGATAATAATTTTAATTTCGTTGAAGTTTTCGCACAACGATTCAATGTGCCCGTTTTTGATAATAAACTTATTATTCCTGTAAGCATGGGTGATGGAAATATTCGAATAATAGACTTTGGACAAAATTTTAAGTTACTGGTTCATCGTTATAAATTTAAGGAAGATTTTGTGCTTAAACGGATTGCCCCAATTCATTGGAACGATAACGTTACCATCATTTTTTACAGTTCTTCATTTTCTGATAATTTCTTATCAAATACTAATCAAACTAAGATTTATAGCCCTCAGAAAGATAGTTCTGCGATTGAAATTTCCTCAAATGATTTGAATTCTGAGATTAGATTTCCTGCCGGAAAGGAAATTTATTTTACGGTGATAGGTATCAAATCATCTACATTATTGGAATTAATAGGTATTGAAAAAGCAAACATTCTTTTTAAATCCATTGGGAATAATAATTCAACTTTTTTGTATCACGAAAACATGACCCAAGATGTTGAAAAAATCCTTAAACAGATTTCAGATATCAACGATCATGGCGAATTGAGCAATTTTTATTATAAAATTAAAGTACAGGAGTTGCTATATTTACTATTTAGTAAATTATTGAAAAGACAGCACGAGCAACATACTAACATTAATAAAATGGATATTGACAAATTATATGCTATCCGAACTGCCATTTTATCGGATTTGGCTCTCCCTCCACAATTAAGTTCACTTGCCAAAATGTCAAACATGAGCGAAACCAAAATGAAACAATTATTTAAACAAATTTTTGGCGATAGTATCTACAATTATTTCCAAAAAGCTCGTATGGAAGAAGCCGCTTTCCTTTTGAAACAAGGGGCATATTCCGTTTCAGAAGTTGGTTATCAATTGGGCTTTACCAATCTAAGTCATTTCAGCCGACTGTTTCAAAGACATTATGGTACTAATCCAAAACAATATATTATTGTCGGATAGGACTATTTTTCAGTCCTTTTGCGTTATTTCACCCCTTTTTTTCGCTCTACCTTTGTCGTATTAAAAAGCTAAAATTTAATATAGCACAAAGATGAAGAAGATTCTTTCAAAATTTCAGAAAAATGGTTTTACCCTAAAAAACCATATCGTGATGGCTCCCATGACTCGGAGTAGAGCCATCAATAATTTGCCAAATGAGCTCATGGCTGAATATTATCAGCAACGTTCGGGAGCTGGTTTAATCATAACAGAAGGCACCGCTCCAACACCAGAGGGCTTAGGATATCCACGAATTCCAGGTATTTATAATGAAGAGCAAATTGAAGGGTGGAAAAAAACCACAGATTTGATTCATGCAGGGAACAGCAAAATTTTTCTACAAATTATGCATACTGGTCGTATCGGACATATTGATAATTTATCAGAAGGGGTAGTTGTTGTGGGTGCATCCAACATTAAAGCTGCTGGACAAATTTTTACAGATACTGCCATGATGCAAGACCATTCTGAACCAGTTGCTTTAACAACTGAAGGGGTAAATAAGGTGATTGAAGGGTTTTCAACAGCGGCCAAGAATGCCATAAAAGCTGGATTTGATGGTGTGGAAATTCACGGAGCTAATGGGTATTTATTAGAGCAATTTTTAAATCCAAATGTCAATAACCGCACGGATGAATATGGTGGAAATCTTGAAAACAGAGCCAAGTTAACTCTGCAAATTGTCCAAAAAATAGCTTTGGCAATTGGCAAAGAAAAAGTAGGTATTCGTTTTTCACCATTCTCAAAATTAGGTGATTTACAACCTTACGATGACAACGAAGTTCACGAAACTTACGATTATCTATCGAAAGAAATTGGTAAAATGGATATTCAGTATATTCACATTGCCGCATCTCCACAGATACCCCAAAAGACATACGATGCCATTCGTCAAAACTTCAAAAATACCATAATTCTTTGTAATGGGCTGACTGCTGAAACCGCTGAAAATGCTTTGAATGCAGGATTTGCTGATATTACTGCGTTTGGAAGAGCTTTTTTAGCGAATCCTGATTACGTAAATCGAATTGAGAAAAATGCTCCTTTAAACACACCAGATTTTAGCAAAGCTTATTCTCTTGGGGCAGAAGGCTACACGGACTATCCAGTAATGCAGAAAGCATAAATTAATAAAATTACGATATCTTAACATACAATAAAATGAATTTCAAAAACAAAATTGTCGTTATTACTGGTGCGGCAGGTGGCATTGGTCGAGCCTTAACAACTCGCTTTTTAGAAGAAGGAGCTAATGTTTGTGCCGTAGATATTTCAGAAGAAATATTGAATAAATTATTCACAGATTTTGGTTCACCAAAAGAATTATTCTGTGTAGTGGCAGACATCAGTAGCGAAGAAAGTACCCAAAACCTTCATACTCAAATTCAACAAAAATGGGGAGCATTAGATATCATCATAAACAATGCGGGATGGTTTCCACTAACTGATTTTGAAGATATTACTTTTGCGGAATGGAAGAAGGTTATTGGAATAAATTTAGATGGCAATTTTTTAATGACGAAAGTATTATTGCCTTTGTTAAAAGTGAGTAATTCAGGTAGAATTATAAACATAAGTTCTGGAAGCTTCTTTAATCCTCCCCCAAACCAAACGCATTATGTTGCGGCAAAAGCGGGTGTGATTGGCTTTACAAGGGCATTAGCCGTTTCGCTTGGAAAATATAATATTACCGTGAATGCTATTACGCCTGGTCTTACTTCAACGCCTGCCGTAGTGAGTCAATTTCCCGCAGCAATGATTGATAAATTGGCGGAACAAAGGGCAATAAAAAGGAGACAAACCGCCGATGATTTGGTGGGTGCAATCGTTTTTCTTGCTTCCGAAGATTCCGCTTTCGTTACTGGACAAACCATAAATGTTGATGGTGGAAGAAGTTTCATTTAAAAAAACATCTTAATATCAGAAATTCACTGGCATCTATTTTAATCCATTTATCATACACTATTTTAAACTTATGGCATATTTACTTTTTAACTAATTGATAATCAATTAGTTAAACCACAATTGTTTTTTCAAAACAATTGAATAAAAAACATTCTAAAATAATGAGACCAACAAAAGTAATTACCCTAAATCCCGAAGATGGACAGCACTTATCAGTTGTGGGAGACAATTATAGAACCATGATTAGTGGTAAAGAAACCGAAGGGCAATTGGTGGTGATTGATATGTTTATTCCGCCCAAAGGTGGACCCGAAGCCCACGCACACGCAGATTTTCAAGAATCTTTTTATGTGATTGAAGGTGAAATTGTGGTAAGAAGTGAAACACAAACCTACGTTGCCAGAAAGGGAGCATTTGTGAGTATTCCCAAAGGTGGGGCGGTTCATTCGTTCAAAAATGAATCAGATGCTATCGCCCACATTTTATGTATTGCTGTGAAAAGTGGCTTAGAAGATTTTTTTGAGGAAATTGGAATTCCTGTAAAAGAAGATGAGTTTTTACCAATGAAAAAAATGGAGAAAGAAGATATTGAAAAGTTACAAAAAATAGCCTTGAAACATCATCAAGAGGTTTTTTCCCTTGATTATTTCGATAAAAATAAACATTAATATCATGATAACAAAAATTGAAAATAGCCAAAAATTAGGCAAAAAGAATAGTGGTTTTGGGATAGAAATCCTTTTCCCTGGAACTGCCATTGGATCAAAAGATACGGGTATTTACACGATAGGAAGAATTGACCATGCAACGGTTCATCCAAAAACACTTGTGCCAATGCACCCACATCAAAATGATGAAATTTTAACTTATCTACGGGCTGGCAATGTTGAGCATAAGGATTCAGAAGGTTCAATTGAAATAATTTCTAATAAAAGATTGATGATGATGAATGCAGGTTCATTGTTTTATCATGAAGAACTTGTTTTACCTAAAAGTGAAACCTTACAAGGACTTCAAATTTTTATTCGTCCAGAAAAAAGCGGACTTAAACCGCAAGTTCAGTTCCATGATTTCATAGAGGTTTATAGTTTGAATCAATGGCGAAAAGTGGCAGGAAAAGATGATGAATACCCCTTGAAAATTCGTAGTAATACTTGGATTCAAGATATGAGAATTGAAAAAGGGGAAATTAAAAAACTGCCCCAAACGATTGAATCGAATAATATTTGTCTTCTTTACGTATTTGACGGTTCAATTTTATTAAATAACAAAATTGAACTCACAAAAGGTGAAAGCATTTTAATTGAAAACGAAGATATTGATTTTGAGGCCCTAAATAATAGTGATTTGGTGCTTTTTATAACGGATAAAAATGCCGAATTTTCAGATAAAGGAATGTTTAGTGGCAACATGAACAGATAATCTTTAATGATAATGCTTTCAATGATGTAAATATCACTGTTACTCCCTTTGCTTTGCCATCCATGACTGATTGCATGACTATTTCTAAGTGGCTGCTCATAAGACATGGTTTTGGAACAAGTAAAGAAACAACAAGTTATTAAAAATCCTTATTCCCAAACTAAAATCTGGAAATGGGGATTTCTATTTTATATAATACTTGTAAATAAGTCCCTAAAAAACATCTTTATTTACAAGTATAAAATCTATACTTGATATATGAGTGGTCAAAAAAGTCAGATATTTACCAGTATAACTTTTCATAAAATCCAAATCCTTCCATTTTCTTACTCCTACCCTTTTTGCATTTACCCAAGTTTACAAAAAGATATTCCACTAAATTTTTGTATTTAACTAAGATTGCGTAATTTTGCACCCTCATTTATTAGGAGAATTCTGACGACTTTAAAAATACTCGTTATTTCGAGTTACTTGACCTCAAAAATCGTCCTAAAATAAAGATAAATAACAAATAATCAACATATTAACAATGGCACGTGATTTAAAGTACACAAGAAACATTGGTATTGCTGCCCACATTGA
>JANPIG010000158.1:0-1537 GCA_031424875.1 Cytophagales bacterium | reverse complement strand
CAAAAATAAATCCAAAAATTGGACATAAAAACAACCATAACGAAGCCTTTACTGCGTCAATTTTTAGTAAATATAACCACAATTGCACCGCTCCAATTGATACCGCAATAACCAACCAAAATAACGTACTATAAAAGCGTAAATCATACGTATTTTTAGACCAATCGCTCATAAACATGGTGAAAGGCAACATAAAAACTCCTCCCAAAAGCAACTGCCAACCATTGATTACTAATAATGGAAGCGTCCATTTTTGAGCGGAATAATAAACAGTACCCACTGAATATGAAATCATGCTTACGCTCACTAAAAGTAGCCCTTGAACATCTGCATAGCTATTTTGTAGCAATGGATAGGTAGCGATGGCGATTCCTATTATCCCCAAAAATAAACCTAAACTTTCAGAAAATTTGATGGGGCGACTCAACCAAATTGCCGTTAATATACTGATAAGAATAGGGTTAGTGGCAGTGGTAAGACTGGCAACTCCTGCTGAAATGTGCTTCATGGCGATAAAAAAGAAGCCTAAATATACCGTAACATTCAAGAATCCGTAAATGGCTAATTGTTGCCATTCTTTTCCTGTTGGGATTCTTTTTTTCTGTATTAAATGTGCATATCCAAGCATCAAAGCCATTGCCAAGAAAAATCTGATATTGGTAAGTACCAAGGGTTCTACGGATAAAATTCCAATTTTTGAAGCCGTCCCAGCCGAAGACCATAAGGCAGCAAAAGCTATTCCAATTAATACATTTTTTATCATAATTCTTGGGCGGCTTCGTGGTCTAACATCACTAAACTACGTGGGATTTTTTGGATTATACTGGCTGGAAATGCTTCGGTAATTTCTTCAGTTAATGCCTTTTTAATAACGGGTGCTTTCTTGGCTCCGTTGGCAATCAAAATTGGCAATTTTGCCTCCTGCAAATGCTTTAATCCAAGCGTTATTCCTTGGGTAAGAATAGTAGGTTTGGTAAAATATTTCTGGCCAACCGAAATCGTAATCTCTTCTAAATCAGACACATGAGCATAAGTTTCAAAAGAAGTATTAGGCTCATTGAGGGCAATGTGTCCATTCAGCCCTACGCCTACGAGCATTACATCCAAGCCTCCATGGGAGGCAATAAATTGATTGATTTTTTCACATTCTGAATCTAAATCAGTGGCTTTTGCATCAAAATATTTAATTCTTTCGATGGGAATATTAAGTGGTTTTAGCAAATATTCGTAGATGCCATATTTACAAGAACCCTCATCGTTTTCATCCATACCTACCCATTCATCAAGCCCTACAAAAATGCATTTTGAGAAAAATTTAGGGTCAGATTTTGCCAAATATTTACATACGCCCAAAGGAGTATCCCCTGAGGCAATACAGAAGAGGGCTTCGGGTTTATTAGTTAAAACTTCAAGTATCAAGGTAGCCGTAGCGGCTGAAAGTTCTTCATAATTTGTGTATCTGTTAATAGTCATCTGTTTTCGATGTTTAAGATTTCACTTCCCGAAAGTTCTTTATCCACAATGGATATTGTTTCGG
>JANPIG010000157.1:0-3232 GCA_031424875.1 Cytophagales bacterium | reverse complement strand
TGTAAATCTCGGTAATCCATTTTGAGCTTCATAACCCGTAAAAACAATTTTATTATCATTACGAGTATAGATTAAAATTTCAGGATAACCATTTGAATTTAAGTCGCTTGTCTCGGCTTTGACAAGGTTTTTTATTGAATTATTTCTAATTTCTCCCATAATTTTTGTTCCAAATAGAACCGCAATTTTTATTCCCAAAGAATCCTTAATAATCTGGAAATTATAAGCATCTTTTCTCTGTTCAAAAATCATTTCATCTGTGGAATTAACCTGCATATCAGGTGGCGTGGCGTTCAAAAAATTGGCTTTTTCGGTGGAATCTTGACTTTGTATTTTTTGAATTAAACTATCTGGTAAAGGTAAATATTGGTTGGATTCTGGACTGGCTTCTTGGTTTTCAAACCAATATAATCCACCAACCAATGCAACGATAAAAAGTGTAAGTATAAGAAAGAAGAGTTTTGATTTTCGCATTTTGATATGAAGACTGATTTATGTTTTAGTAATGAATTCAACCGCAAAGACGCTATGACGCAACTATTTTTTCTTTGCGTCATAGCGTCTTTGCGGTGAAAAAAATCTTACAACAAATCTATCACAATATTTTTAAATTCGTCCATCTTAATCTTAGAATTTCGCCCGATTATTACGGTAGATTCCATTTCTTCAATCACTGATGGACCTTCAAACAAATCATTTGGCTTTAGAAGATAGCGACTATATACTGGGATATCTGAATATGTTTTATCACCCATTAAAAAAACGCTTCTTGTACCTTTTAAAGCATTTTCTGAAAGGGTTTTTACAATTTGATTAGGTATAATTTCGGGAGATTTTCCTGATACCACTAATCTCCATGTAACAGCCTCAATACTAATATCATCAATACTTCTACCGTATCTAATTTGATATTCTTTGACAAAGTTTGCTTCAATAATTTCAATTGAATTTTCGGACAACACACCATTCGGAATCGTTACAGAAATCTCATGTCCCTTTCAGGTATTCCCAATCAATCTGAGAAACAGGTGAGACATAACTTCTAATTTGCTCAGAGGCAATTGGCGAAACCAAAAAGCCCAATGCTGATACTACCCCTGCTCCTACTGGAATAATCAGTTGAGGAGAATTTAATAACCGAGCCGGCTGAAAAGCATGAACTGGCCCTGCTCCCCCAAATGCCAACATCGAATAAAAACGGGGGTCATATCCTTTTTCTAAAATATGTACACGAGCAGCATTTGCCATGTTCTCATTTACCATACGGTGAATACCCATCGCAGCATCTTCAATACTGATATTCAAGGGTTTAGTAATGTGGATATACAGCGCTCGAAACACCTTGTTTGAGGTTGAATAGTACGATTAGTGTTTTCATTTTTGTTGGAAATTTTAAATAATCGATTGGCGTTACGTAACCCTGGAAAGGATTTCCTTGCTATTGGACAATGAATCATGGGAAGAGATTTCTGTGTTACTTCTTCACTTTCATAAATTCTGTTGCCGAAGTTTTTATTAAACCTTGTACTGAATTTAAGCAAAATAATGCCCCTTTTTCGATTAATGTTTTGGCTTGGTCTGAAGTTGCAGCCACCGTTCAAATTACCAAACCCGCAGCTATTACTATGTTGAAAATTTGATCAATTACTGTTTTAACTTCATCATGGTCAGGCTCATCTATGAAACCCATTGACATGGCTAAATCTCTTGGACCAATAATAAAGCCGTCAATTCCTGGTACTTTATACATTTGTGGCAAATGTACTAAGGCTCTAATGTCTTCAATCATGGGTAAAACTAAAGTTTCTTCATTAGCAAATTCAACATATTCCAATTGTGTCATTTTGCCAAAACCATAATCCCACGCACGAGCAGGCCCCATCCCACGTTCACCCATAGGAGGATATTTCATGGCATTTACAAAATTCTCCACGTCTTGTACATTCATCATTCCAGGCATCATAATTCCCATAATTCCAGCATCCAAAAATTGAAGAATCAGTTTTGAATCATTGTTTGCCTTTCAAAATTCTGGACATCATTTCAATATCTTCCAAACGTCCATTGGTACAAGTTCCAACAAATGCTTTATTAAATTTTATTCCTTGAACTTCTTCAACTCTTTTTACATCGTCTAATTTATCAGGTATTGAAATCGTTGGTACTAAGTTAGTTACATCAACTTCATACACTTTTTCATAAACCGCATCTGAATCAGAAGTTACAAAATCCCATTTCCCTTTTTGAACAGGTGTTAAAAAATCTACAGTGGTTTGGTCAGGAGCAATGATACCATTTTTTGCTCCTAAATCAACCGTCATGTTGCAAAGAGTCATCCGTCCAGCCATACCTAAATCTGATATGGCAGGTCCATCAAATTCAATAGTTTTATAAATCAAATGACCATTCTAATGCATCATTCCCATTATGTGAAGACTCAAATCTTTTGCCATCACCCACGGTTGCCATTTCCCTGTTATGTGGAATTTTACCGGCTCAGGCACTCTAAACCAAGATTTTCCAGTAGCCATGGCCACAGCAGCATCTGAAACTGAAACAGCATTTCCAACTGCCCCGACGGCTCCATAAGTATTAGCATGTGAGTCTGTTCCGATAGAAAGTGTTCCTGGCAAAACGTGTCCTTGCTCAACCATGATTTGGTGAGCAATTCCTTGACGACCTAAATCATAAAAATATTTAATATCATGTGCTTTCACAGCCTCACGCCATTGATTTAAGAGCGTTGCAAATGCAGGCGTTGGAGGAGGTACTAAGTGGTCAGACACGCAAATAACTCGCTCTTTATCAAACACTTCTGACTTTCCGAGCGAATCAAATGTTTTGAAAGTTTCGGTTCCGAGATAATCCATCGTCATAACGGATTGGATATTTGTCCAAACTAATTGTCCTGGAACAACTTTATCACGACCCGAATTGATCGCCATTATTTTTTCTATGATGGTCATTTTCTATGTGTTGAATTTTGATTTGTAGAATTGTTGAAATTAGAACTGTCAGAAATCAACAATTCAACAATCCAACAACTCAGCAATTACTTATTGCTCCTCGAAACGCCCATAAAACGTCTGGCAGCTAAGGCATTGTAAAATGATTCTGGAATTTCTGATTGAATGGCAGTTTGGTGTTCATCAATAATGGTCAGTCCCTCAAAAGTATTTTCAAAAGACCATTTCCATGTACGAGTACGATGTTTTTTTCTTCGCCAATTAAA
>JANPIG010000156.1:0-2790 GCA_031424875.1 Cytophagales bacterium | reverse complement strand
GGGATGATAGATTTGTTAACGGATACACCTTTGAATCCCGAGCAGAAAGATTATGTCTTGACGATAAAAAAATCTTCGGAAACATTACTCCATATCTTGAATGACATCCTGGACTTGGCAAAAATTGAAGCAGGCAAAATGGCTCTACACGAAGCACCGCTGGTTTTCAAAGATGTTTTTGACAGATTGCAAGCCCTTTTCTCTCAATTAGCAACCGTAAAAAACAATAAAATTATCTGCACTTTTGCCGAGAATTTACCCGATTTTGTTATTGCCGATGAAACTCGTTTGCTCCAAATTCTATCAAATTTAACCTCAAATGCTCTAAAATTTACGGAGAATGGTACTGTAAATATCAACGTTAGTTTAGTGGAGAAAAGGGGAAAATTTAACCGTATTAGAGTAGATGTAAAAGACTCAGGGATTGGAATTACGAAAGAAAACCTTAAAATGCTTTTCAATTCTTTTCAACAAGTGGATAATTCGACTAAAAAATCTTTTGGTGGAACGGGTTTAGGCTTAGTGATTTCAAAAGAATTATGTCGTATGATGAAAGGTGAAGTGGGCGTAACTTCTGAATGGGGCAAAGGCTCGACTTTTTGGTTTACAGTTGAATTAAAAGAAACATCCATCAGCCCCTCAATGGCGAAAAAGGGTGAACTTGAATTTAAAGTTCTTAATCATTTCGATAAATATCATCCTTATTTATTGGTTGTAGATGATAATGCTACAAACCGAAAAGTAGCGAGCGAGATTTTGAAAAAGTCTGGTTGTGAGGTAATTACGGCAGATTCTGGACAAAAAGCCATCAAATTAGTACAGGCTTCTATATTGGATAAACCTTTTGACATTATCTTCATGGATATTCAAATGCCCGAAATGGATGGCATTGAAACGACCGAACATTTACGAAAACTCAATACAAAACTTCCGCCAATAATCGCCATGACTGCCTATGCCATGAAAGAAGACCGTGACCGTTTTATGGCAAATGGCATGAACGATTACGTACCTAAACCCATCAGAGCAGAAGTATTAGTAAGAAAAGTAGCAGAATGGACTTCTAAAAAGATGGTAGAAATTAGAGGGCAGAGAACAGAGAATAGTGCACAGATTGTAGAGAATAGAGAACAGATGGTAAAAAAGAGTGAAGAGATTGATTCTTCAGCGTCACAACAACACAACAATTCAACACTCCCACAACTCAACAATTTCCAAATTCTCGACCAAGAAGTTATTAAGCAATTAGCTGATAGCGTTGGGGGTGATATGAGTTTTGTAGCATCTATTTTAGAAGGTTTTGAGGAAGAAGCCACCGAGCAAATCCAGAATGCTATTGAGGGATACAAAACAAACAATTGCAAACAAGTTCAAGGCGAATTACACACTTTGAAAGGAAATTCAGGTACTTTAGGAGCCATGAGATTACACGAAATAACTCGAATTATAGAAGAGAAAGCAAAGCATTGCAATTTTCAACTATTTGATAGTGAGATACTTATACTACAAGAAGAGTTTAATAAATTCAAGAAAGAGGTTTTGAAATTAAATAAAGAGAGCTGATAAATAAAGTTAAAATAACGAAATTCAATCCTTATATTACAAATACTTAATAATCCATAATTAATTACTTATTTCGTTGTGGAGCAGTGCGCCGCCCCGCCCCACAACATACGATTTGTAAGATTGGCGGTTTCTTAATCAAAAATAGGGACGCAATATGGCGGTATTACGCCCCTTATACTACGCTCGGATGGCGGTCCGTCGTAGTCTGATGTCAATAGTTTTAGGAATAATGTTGTTGAACTAAACCCTTGTGTATAACAGAATAATAAAACACAACTACTGACAAAATCTTCCGATATTATAAAAAATATCAAATTCAAAAAGCAAAGAGCGTTTAATGTAGATAGATGCCGATTTCCACGTAAAAAAAGCAAACTTTGATTAAATTTCCAAAAAAAATAGCAATAATTTTATTATAATTTTAGGATTGACTATACCGCTAATGTGGAAACACTGATACTGAAATTAAAATACTGATTTTCAGAAGATTACTCTATTATAATAGGAATTCTTAATTTTTTTTCTACATTTTTTTTAAAAAATACATTACATTTTATGCTATTTGTCTTATTGTATTACTAACTTAATATAAATTTTTAACTCAAAAAACCGATAATGAAATTAACCACACGCATTCAATTAATGCTCATGATGTTCTTGATGTTTTTTACATGGGGAGCTTGGTATGGACAAATGGGCAAGTATCTTTTCACTACACTCAAAGCCTCTGGTGAGCAAATTGGTAGTGCTTATGCTACTTTTTCTATTGCTTCTATTATTGCACCTTTCTTTATGGGTATGATTGCGGATAGATTCTTCTCAGCTCAAAAGGTAATGGGCGTTTTGAATTTATTAGGAGCAGGAATTTTATATCTATTAATTCAAAATCAAAATGCTGATACTTTTTTCTGGTATATTTTAGCATACACCATGACATTTGCCCCTAATTTGGCATTATCGAGTTCAATTGCCATGAACCAAATGCAAAACCCAAGTAAAGATTTTCCACCTATTCGTGTGCTGGGTACCATTGCTTGGATTGTGGTTACCAATATCATTGGTTATTATGGCACTGGCGATAAAGTTACTATTTTTCAAATCGCCATGGTAACTTCTATAGCATGGGGTCTTTTTGCTTTTACTTTACCAGATACTCCACCCAAAGCAACTGGTAAAGCTACAGTTGCACAAATTTTAGGTACTGACTCTTTTATACTTTTCAAA
>JANPIG010000155.1:0-1227 GCA_031424875.1 Cytophagales bacterium | reverse complement strand
GAATTAATTCCCTCGCTATTGATAACTTGGGAAACACAGTGGCTGGCATAACATCATTATCATTTGAATTAAACAATAACTTTAATAACTTTGCCAATAAAGTTATTACCAATAAAAGGTGAATTTTTTGATTTTGAAACGATATTTTTCTCTTCATAAATCCATTCATCGCTGGCACTAAAAATAGTTAAATTGGCACTATGTCCTTCTTCAATGAGTGGATTTTGCAATCTTAAAATATTCCTTGGATTGGTAGTAATTTTTTCAATTAAATCTTCCAAAGCCATTTCTTTATTGTAGGTATTAATGACTGGAAAAACAGTTTCTAAACCAATCACTCCAAACTCCGCCATGTCAAATTCTAACTTCTTGGATTCTTCATCTTGTGGATTATGGTCGGAAACAATCACATCAATTGTGCCATCAACCAAACCTTCCCAAAGTGCCTCTACGTCTTCCTGAGTACGAAAAGGTGGATTTACTTTGAAATTAGAATCAAAATCTATCAAATCATTTTCGGTAAAACATAACTGATGAGCTGCAACATCGCAAGTAATTGGCAAGTCCATATCTTTGCCCATTCTAATCATATTTACTGCTTCAACCGAAGAAATACAAGAAAAATGCAGAAGGCTTTTATTTTTATATTCTTGTCCAAAAGGCGTTTCCATAACATATTGCAAGATTTTCATATCTCTCATAATCATGATTTCTTCTGCCATTTGGGGCATTCCTTTCATACCCAAATATGTACTGACCGAGCCGTCGTGCATTTGCCCAAAATGGGTAAGATTTGTATCTTCGGGATGATTAATGAGCAAACCGTTAAATTGAGTCAGATACTGCAAACTCTTCAAGAAAATATCAGGATTTTGAATAGGATGTTCCCCGTCAGTAAAAGCCACTGCGCCAGCTTCGTGGAGGTCAATCATTTCGGTAAAATCTTTACCTTCGCAGTTTTTGGTAAGAGCAGCCATGGGATGAAATTTCACTTTCTTCCCCGACCTTTTCAAATAATTTACACTCTCACGGGTCTGCACAACGGGCTGAGTATTAGGCAATAAAGCAATTTCGGTAAAACCACCAGCTAAGGCAGTTTCTTCCATAGATTCAAGACTTTCTTTGTATTCATGTCCAGGTTCTTTAGCGTGAACACGCATATCAAACCAACCCACGGATACACATAGATTTTCACCTTCAATAACTTCATCGGCCTCTGTATCAATG
>JANPIG010000154.1:0-4725 GCA_031424875.1 Cytophagales bacterium | reverse complement strand
TGCAGTTGCATTGGTCTTGAAGTCAGAAGAAAATTTAGTTAAAAACGAAGTATTTAATGTGGGTGATACCACAGAAAATTACACCAAAGAAATGTTGACGAATGAAATCAAAAAATTAATTCCAAACATGGTAGTGAACTTCGTGAGTAGAGATGAAGACCCCCGTGATTATCGGGTAAATTGCGATAAAATTCAAGCAAAATTAGGCTTCAAAATTACCAAAAATGTTCCCGATGGCATTGTTGAAATTCATAATTTGATTCAAAGTGGTTTGATTGCAGACTCGTTTTCAGCTAAATATAAAAACCTTTAAAATCAGTGTAACCTTATATCCTCCTTAAAAAAACACTATAATCAAACCTTATAAAATGATTCCACTTTCTGTTCCAAACCTTACTGGCAACGAATGGCTCTATATAAAAGACTGTTTAGATACAAATTGGGTGTCGGCAACAGGTTCTTATGTCGATAAATTTGAACGATTAATTGCTGAATATACCCAAACAAAATATGCCGTTGCGGTGAGTAGTGGCACAACGGCTCTGCACATCAGTTTGTTGTTAGCAGGTGTTGAGCAAAACGATTTAGTAATAACTAATAATTTGACTTTCGTAGCAACTGCCAATGCCATAAAATATTTGAAAGCCGACCCAATTTTGATGGACATCACGACTGATACTTGGCAAATGGATACAAAATTATTAGCAAAATTTTTAGAATCAGATTGTGAAATAAAAGATGGATTTTGCTTACATAAAGCCTCAAATCGAAGAATTAAGGCAATTTTGCCCGTTCATGTGTTGGGGAATATGGCAATAATGGATGAAATAATTATAGTTTCAGAAAAATATAATTTGACCATCGTGGAAGATGCCGCTGAGTGTTTGGGTTCACTTTATCAGCAAAAACACGCTGGCAATTGGGGTAAAATGGCAACGCTAAGTTTCAACGGAAACAAAATAATCACAACGGGGGGTGGCGGGATGATTTTGACCAATGATGAAGCCTTAGCCAAAAAAGCAAAGCATCTTACCACCCAAGCAAAAGCCTCTTCGTTTGATTATTACCACGATGATTTAGGTTATAATTATCGATTAGTCAATATTTTAGCTGCAATGGGTGTGGCACAGGTTGAGCAATTACCATTATTTATTCAGCGAAAACAAGAAATTGCACAAAAATATAATAAGGAATTAATCTTGATTGAGGGTGTAAAAATCCAACAAATTAATACTGATGTGGTCAGTAATTGTTGGCAATATGTGGCTCTTTTTCCTGATAAATTAAATCTGATTAAATATTTGCAAACGCAAAAAATAGAGATTCGTCCGCTTTGGATACCGATTAATCAATTGCCCATTTTTTCGAATGATTTATATGTTTCTGAACAAAATAATTCAGGTAAAACTTCTGAATTGGGTTTAATGTTGCCATGTTCTACCTCCATTACCAACCATGAAATAGAAAAAGTAATTAATAGTATTTTTACCTTTTACCAAACTTAATTCTATGAATAAATCATCCTCAAACTTACCAATATCAGCCATAATAATGGCAGGAGGCAAGGGAACAAGGCTTTTACCCTTAACTTCAACTATACCAAAGCCACTTTTAAAAATCAATGGCAAGCCCATTATTAAGGGAATTATTGATTTACTATTTATACATCATGTCACTGATATTTCGGTTTCCGTATGTTATTTGGCGGAAACTATTATAGATTATTTAGAAAGTGATTCTTCTTATTGCGATATCAATATTTTGCATGAAAATACACCCCTTGAAGACA
Source organism: Cytophagales bacterium (assembly GCA_031424875.1). Classification (GTDB taxonomy): domain Bacteria; phylum Bacteroidota; class Bacteroidia; order Cytophagales; family Spirosomataceae; genus Arcicella. The sequence continues at coordinate 2,936 of JANPIG010000154.1, read as the reverse complement.
TTGGGATTTTAGGTAATTGTGATATATCTATTTTTAAGCACGATACGATTTTGGTCATCAATGCCGACCTTTTTACCAACATCAATTTATCTGATTTTTATTTCAGTTTCTTAGCAAATCATGCCGATATGTCAATTGCGACATTTATCTACAAAACTTTTTTGCCTTATGGACTTATTAGTTCTGAAAATGGAGAAGTAACACGGATTGATGAAAAGCCAATCTTAGAAATGGAAGCCAATGGAGGAATTTATTTATTGAAAAAGGAGCTTATAGATTTAGTACCAGTAAACAAACCTTATAAAGCTTGGCAATTAATCAACAAGATATTGTGCGAAAATAAATACAAATTGAGTGTATTTTTGATTAAAGATATTTGGATTGATATTGGTTCTAAAGAGAGCTATGCTTATGCAGAGGAAGTAGCAAAAGTATAATTAATATAATGTAGTACGAGAATCCATTCCATGAAGCCTAAAAATAGCCATACTCAACTTCGTGGGAAGAATTCTCGTGAAAGGTTAGCTATTCCTCTATCACTTCACCCTCTTTTAAGGGTGGAATATCCAAATTAGAAATTAAGGCATCCATGTGGGCGGCATATTCGGCAGTATCATCTACAAAAAATTCAAGATTGGGAATAATCCTTACTTGATGGCGTAATTTATTGCCCAAAATCCCTCTAATTTGTTTAGATTTTTCACGAATGTCATGAAGCAAGCCTTCTTTGTCGTTGGTTAGCATAAAGCTCAAATAGGCTCTGGCAATGGCTAAATCGGGGGTTACTTTTACATCCGTTATCGTTACAAATGCCTTCCCAAAGGTAGATTGCATATCTTTTTGAAAAATTTCGCTCAAATCTTGCTTAATTAATTTGGCGTATTGTTGTTGTCTTTTCGATTCCATTTCTATATGTATTAAGGTGCAAATTTCGGAATTTAATTTCGTAACTTTAACAAATACTCAAAGAACCTGTTTAAACTTTCCCTTTCTGCTAAAATGAAGTCTTTTAGAGTCTGTTATTCCGAAATATTTTCAATGTAGCTATACTATATTATCAAAATTTTAAAACAACAGTTTCAAAAATACAATAAGTTTTAGACAGAAACGGAAAGTCTAATGAAGTTCAAGTCTATCGATTAATCCTCAAAATTATGATTCGTTTATTTTCATTAATGGGTTTTTTATCCATTTTCTTGCTTGGCTCGCAGTGCCAAACGGAGAAGCCTGTTGCTCAACAAAAAAACGCTGCTTCAACGGCAAAACCTGATAAAAAAGCAGAAAATTTTCCTAATTTCAAAACTGAAACTGCTAATAAAGGAAGCGGCCCAGAAGTGACAGAATTTCCAGCCACGTTGAGCAGTGTTCCGATTGAGAGGTTGGCAGAAACTTTTTCACCCAACCTTTTTCCAAATACTGTTTATCCAACAACTTTCAATAAAAATGTAGGTTTTTACTTACCGAATTGGATTGTTACACTTCATACTACGCTTTCAAAAGTGTACAAACAGAAAGGTATTCCTTTGAGAACCAGAGGGGTATGGGGTTCAGTAGATTATCATGTGCATCAAAATGAAGGAACTGACTGGAATTTTTTCATTAATCCAGATCAAGGTAAACCGTTTCCCAACAATTATAATACTCGCAAAGGTGTAAATCTGAATAAATTTTCCTCGGCATTACCAATTGAACAAAGATTACAAGCTGGCGGTGGAGAGGTGAATACTTGGGATAACAAAACGGAAGCTGATTTAGACAAGATGGGAAGGGAAGTTGCACGCTCCACAGAATTTGGTGACTATTTCGTAGGAGGAAAACAACGAAATGGCATGGTAACTTTTGATTGGGAAAATAATTACGAAAACGGAGTAAACCCTCGTAAAGCCCTACGTTTTATTAAATCTGCTTGTGATAATTTACAGGGGATTTTTCAGGCCATGTACGTGCATCCGATAAATCCCGAAGTGGGAAATCTGACTTCCAATGGCTATCCAAATATTAATGGCGTAGTAAATCAACGAGATATTAATCCAATTTATACTAATCAAGTAAACTTGGATGGCATAAATTATCGAGTAACAGATTCTGAAAATTTTGCTCCTTTATTGGAAATGTCGCATTATGGAGAAACCACCATGCACGGCTTTAATGATGGCGTTCGTACACTGAATGCCTACGGTTTAAATGCCAATATTGAGCATTATTTGGCACGAGTTACGAGCATGGCAGAAAAAAATTACAGCTATTTGCACAGTATTGGTAAGGATTTGTGTTTCATTCAGGCAAAGCTCATTTGTGATAGAGCGGGCAACGGTTGGCAATATAAAAATGGTTCTGTAAAAGGAGGGGGAGAGAAAAAAGATTTATCTCATTATCTCACTCGTGACCAAGCATTCAAATCTACCATGGCAGTATTCTTTTCGGGTTTGCATTTTCATGAATGGAATCGTCCTATTCCAAATTTAAATGCAGATGCTTATAACGGCTTTCAATTTGCTTTGTCTTTGTTGGGAACACGTAAAATATTTCCAAACGGCGAAAAACTCTCTGCTGTTGATATGCGAACACCCCAAGCCGAATTTCAATTATGGAAAAGTAAGTATAAATTTGCAGGAGAAAATAATTATCGACAGGAGGAAGGTTATCGTTTGAAGGATAACACCGATAATTTATTAGTCAGAACTATGCGTATGGGAAATAAATTGGCTATAATCGTCTTAAATCCTTACAATGTAGCCTCAAGGCTTAACTTAACTGTGGCCTGTACAAGTGGAGGAATGTCTATCGAAAAAACCTTTTCTGAAAATGATTGGCAATCTTGTTATCCGAATGCGACACGGAAAGATTATATTTTTGATATTATTGAAATGAAATAGTGTTCGGTTTTCGATGTTTGATGTTAGGGGTCAAATCGAACAACGAACAACAAACAACAA
>JANPIG010000153.1:0-10830 GCA_031424875.1 Cytophagales bacterium | reverse complement strand
TGCCACAGGTAGTTATCGAGTATTAGTTACGGATATAAATGGTTGCACGGCAACGGCTACGACTTCGGTAATTGTCAATCAAACCCCAACAACTCCGACTACTCAATCCAGTGCTCAGATTGTTTTTGGAAACAGTATTTCGTTGACTGCTACGGGTTGTAACGGAAATTTAAAATGGTATCAACTTGCTGATAATCAATTAGTAACGATGCCAGTTTTTCCTACCGCAACCATTCAGTATTATGCCAAATGCGAAGAAACAGCCAATGGAATTACTTGCGTTAGTAACCAAAGTAATACCTTGACTTTAACAGTATTGAATCCCGTTCCTCCCGTTGCCACAGGAGCTACCATTTGTGCTGGAAGCAATGTTTCTCTAACCGCAACGGGTTGTGCAGGAACATTCGTTTTGAATTGGTATCAAAATTCAAATGATGCTTTAATAACAATGCCCGTTTCTCCAAATACCTCCACTGATTACTATGCTAAATGTGTACAAACTTTTAATTCAGTAACCTCAACGAGTGCTAAATCTAATGTTGTAACTGTAACAGTTTTGAATCCATCAATACCAATTGCCACGGGTGGAACGATTTATAAAGGACAAAATATTACTTTAAATGCAAATGGTTGTACAGGTTCTGGATTTGTTATAAAATGGTATGAAACAGCCTCGAATAGTTCCGTAACTATGCCCGTTTCGCCTATTATAACTACACAATATTACGCTAAATGTGAGCAAACGGTCAATTCCGTAACGTGCGTGAGTGTGAAAAGTAATGACGTTACGGTTACTGTAATTAATAGAATATTTGTGGACATAACCAAGGTTGCAGCCGCCACTCAAAATGGAGATTCTTGGGCAACGGCTTATGGAAATTTACAAACGGGTTTAGCTGCTGCAACGCCTAATGTAGAAGTTTGGGTAGCGAAAGGGACTTACAAAACTACCGCAACGATTAATAAAACTATCTATTTCAATATTCCAACAAATGTAAAAATATACGGTGGTTTTGCGGGAACGGAAGATGCTTTAAACGTCCGTGATTTTAGAACGAATGTTTCAACCCTCAGCGGTGAAATTGGCAATACTAATACGACTTCTGATAATAGTTATCATGTTGTTCTTTTTGATGGTTCAAATAATAATACGATATTAGACGGCTTTACGATTACGGGTGGAAATTCTAATTTTAATCCGAATAATAAATCCAATAATCAGACAAATCAGCCAGTAGCCAGCGTTTCACAAACATCATCAACCATTGAAACAGGGGGTGGAATTGCCTTGCAAAATGGTGCTAACCCTCTGATTATCAATTGTGTAATTATCAATAATACAGCGTATTTTGGTGGTGGAATCTATGCTGGTGATGCCAGCAAACCCACAATTCTCAACTGTAAGGTTATCGCAAATCAAGCCACATTTGGGTCGGGTATTTATCTGCAAAGTAGCAGCAATGCCATCATTACAAATACCTTAATTGCTGGAAATAAAGGAGTTGGTTCAGTATATAATAATTCATCAAATCCTATTCTTACCAATTGTACTTTGTCTGGAAATGGCGGATATGGGGGCAGTATTTTTAATAGTAATAGCCAGCCAATTGTCAAGAACTCAATCATTTGGGGAAATGCCCCACCGTTTAATGATACACAATCAATCATTAGTTACAGTACGGTTGAAGGCGGTTATGTTGGCGTGGGAAATTTAAGCTATGACCCACAATTTGTTGCCCCAAGTCCTGAAGCCATTGCGCCAATTAGTACGGGAGATTATCATCTTAAAGCCAATTCATTAGCTATCAATAGAGGGGAAAATGGTATTATTAATCTAACTGATGTGGATTTGGACGGATATTTGAGGAGATTCTCAGGAGGAAGAATTGACATGGGTGCCTATGAATTCCAGGGTCTTTCAACGGTTAATTTAGTCATAAGTATTGCCTCGGGAAATTGGAACGCTAATTCAACTTGGGACGTGGGTCATATTCCACAAATTAACGATACCGTAGTGATTAATGCTAACCATAATGTTACCGTCAATAATACTACCGAAATAGCCAAAAACATCGAATTTAGAGGTAATGGAAAGATTCAATTTAACTCAACGACAACAAAACTGAACGTTGGTTTTTAACTAAAGCTTGAAAAATAGCTTTTACAATTCATTGACAAATTCCAGCAATTCACTGGTAAAAACCTACAATTCAAGGTATTAAATTTATAAGCGTAAATAAAATTATCAATTTTGACACACTCAAATCAATTAAAATAAAAAATATCATGAAAAAAGTAATCTATCTTTCCTTAATCTGCGGATTATTAATTATTCAAAAATCTAATGCACAATCTCCTGTAGGCTTTCCAACAGGTATTATCGTGGGTACACCTTCAGCTGGACTAACACTTCCTGCGGGTTACACGATGGCGGTCGGTGGTGGTGTAATTACTGAAAAAGTGCGGGTAGCCACAACAGGTACAACCTTTTGGGCAGATTTTGTTTTTGATAAAACCTATAAATTACGACCCTTGAGTGAGGTAGCTGAATACATCAAATTGAACAAACATTTACCCGATGTTCCTTCTACTGCAGATGTAAATAGAGACGGAATTGACCTTGCCCAAACTCAAGCAATTTTAATGCAAAAATTAGAAGAATTAACCCTTTATGTAATTGAGCAAAACAAAAAAATCGAACGTTTAAATAAGAAGGTAAAATATCTCTCTAAAAAATAAATATAATAACACGTCAAATATTTTACTATGAAAACCTATCAACAAAAAGGGAATGACTCGCTATTGATTATTAATCATAAAACTTCTCGAAAAGTGCTAATTAAAGATGTAATTTTTCTGAAAGGAAATGTTAATTATTCCATTGTTTACTTAGAAAATGGCAAAACAAAATTACTGCCGCACACACTGAAGTTTTACGAAGATTTTCTCCGTACACACGGATTCCTGCGAGTACATAGGGCGTTCTTAATTAACCCTAATTTCGTTATGGAGTATTGTGAAGAAAAGGAAATAGTAAAGATGAGAAATGGGCATGAAGCAAATATTTCAAGACGTAGAAAGGGCGCTATGAAAGGGTTTTGATAAATATTAAAAAAAGTAGTCATTGGAAACAACGACTACTTTTTTAATGTTTATTTCATTCCAACAAATCCAATCATCCCAAAGTCTTTCCACTACATCATTTTTTTTAGTAAATTGCTTTTTCAATAGGTTTGGAAGTTTACCTCCCTAACCAAATCACCATCAATAAAGCTAAAAATGACACGTAAACTCTTCGCTTTGGGTTTTGGAATTTTACTGTTTCAAAACGCATCATTACAGGCTCAACAGCCTGCCAATCAGTACAATAGCAATAATCGCTTTGAACAATTGGGCAATACTTTGCCAACGCCCAATTCCTACCGTGCGGCTTCGGGAGCTCCTGGAAAAGACTATTGGCAAAACCGTGCCGACTACGATATTAAAGCTGAATTGGATGACCAAAACCAATCTATGACGGCTTCGGAGATGATTACTTACAAAAATTTTTCGCCTGATGAATTGCGTTATTTATGGTTGCAATTAGATCAAAACAACTTCAAAAAGAATGGAATCGCTGAATTGACTACCACTTCTTCACTTTCTGACAGAGGCACTTCCTTCGGTCGTTTGGACGGTGCAGCTAATGTTTTGAAGAAGAAAGAATATGGCTACAACATCATTGCAGTAAAAGACCGTGCGGGCAACCCTTTGAAATTTACCATCAACGAAACCATGATGCGAGTTGATTTGCCAACGCCTTTGAAAACGGGTGGGAGTGTCTCATTTTCCGTAGAATGGTCTTTCAACATCACCGATGCCATCGCTACTCGTGCGAGGAGTGGCTACGAGTTTTTCCCAAAAGATGGCAATTATATTTATGAAATGGCTCAGTGGTTTCCACGAATGTGCGTCTATGATGATGTGAACGGTTGGCAACACAAGCAGTTTTTGGGTCAAGGTGAATTTACCGTGCCTTTTGGAGATTATAAAGTGTCAATCACCGCTCCCAATGATTTTGTAGTTTTGGGAACGGGTGAATTGCAAAATGCCTCTCAGGTACTTTCATCGGCACAATTGAAGCGTTTGGAGACTGCCAAAAATGCCACTCGCCCCGTGATGATTGTTACGCAAGATGAAGCAACGGCTTCTGAAAAAAATAAGCCAAGTGGTAAGAAAACTTGGACTTTTGTGGCTCAAAATGTGCGTGATTTTGCTTTTGCAGGGTCAAGAAAATTCCTTTGGGATGCTATGCAAGTGGACGTGGAAGGTAAAAAAGTATGGGCAATGTCAGCATTTCCGAAAGAAGCCATGCCTCTTTGGGGACAGTATTCAACGATGTTGGTAGCTCATACTTTAAAGGTTTATTCGAAGCACACTATCGCATATCCATATCCCGTTGCACAGTCGATTCATGGTCCAGTAGGAGGGATGGAATATCCGATGATTTCCTTCAACGGAGCCAGACCCGAAGCAGATGGCACATATTCGGAAGGCACAAAAAACTTTTTGATTGGCGTAGTTATCCACGAAGTTGGGCATAATTTCTTCCCGATGATTGTGAATTCTGACGAAAGACAATGGTCTTGGATGGACGAAGGTTTGAATACTTTTTGTGAGGAACTCGCTGAAAGGGAGTGGGATAGAAATTTTGAAACCCGTGGTGACCCACAAAATATCGTAGGCTATATGCGTACCGACAAGACCCAGCAAGTACCCATTATGTCGAGTTCGGATAATATCATGGCATTTGGTCCAAACGCATACAGCAAGCCATCGGCAGCTTTGACGGTGCTTCGTGAAACCGTGATGGGACGTGAATTATTTGATCACGCTTTCAAAGAATACGCTCGCCGTTGGGCTTTCAAGCACCCCACGCCACAAGACTTTTTCCGCACGATGGAAGACGCTTCGGGCGTGGATTTAGACTGGTTTTGGAAAGGTTGGTTTTATGGCGTTGAGCCTGTGGATTTATCCATCGAAAACGTAGAATGGTTTGGTATTGATAACCTTGCACCCGATAAGAAAAACGCTAATGCCAAAGCCGATGCCGAAGCTAAACGTCAGACTATCACCAATATACGCAACAAAAAAGACATTGTCAAAACGGTGGTAGAAGAGAATCCCGATATGAAGGATTTTTATAATACTTACGATAAATTTGCCACCACCGAAGCGGACAAAAAGCGTTTCGACCAAACGATGGCTGGATTAGGAGAAGACGAAAAGAAGCTGGTAGATTCAAACAAAAATTTCTATGTGTTGAACCTCAAAAACGTGGGCGGTTTGCCAAGTCCCGTCATCATCAAAATGAATTATGAAGATGGTACGGATGAAGTAGTAAGAATCCCCGCTGAAATCTGGCGATTGAATGATAAGGAAATCAAAAAGGTAATACCGACCGACAAAAAAGTAGTGAAATGGACATTAGATCCCTTCTACGAAACGGCAGATATTGACACCAAAACCAATACCTTCCCTCGTGAGCCAGAAGAGCCAACCCGTTTCCAAGTATTCAAGCAAAACCGACCAGCAGGTTCAAATCCGATGCAACAGCAATCGAAGCCAAATGCGGTGCAGGGGGCTAAGAATTAGAATAGAAAAGGCGAAAACTTTTAGGGGTTTTCGCCTTTTTTTGTAGGGTTTCTACTATTAAGTGAGAGGAAATTTTTACATGCCAACAGGGTAATTTTCTTCATTATTTTGAAATAATTTACTTAATTTTTCAAGTTTTAAATCTTCGGTATAGAATTCTTTTGCCTTTTTATTGAATATTTCTATTTGCTTTACATTAATGAATAACTATTCAGAAATTTCTTTTTTTATATCTTCATCTTTTTTTGACGTATCGTAAACGTTAACTACTAATCTTTTATTTTTGTTGTCTGCAAAGCCGTGTTTTATAACATCGTTTATATGTCCGTCTAAAAAACCATAGCCTGAACAAATTACAAGTTTCGCTTTTGTACAGTGAATTCTAAACTCATAGAAATAAAATAAATATGGGTGATAAGATTATAACTTATTACTAATACCAAAAATAATTGCCAAATCTTCCGCATCAATTTCGCCTGTGTATTCAATAAGTTGCTCTTCTTTCCTTTTCTTCCAATCAATTGACCCGTGTAATTTGTATAAATAGTAGTCACTTTGAGTATTTTCGTAATCGTAGCGATTTGAATTCCATTTATCAAACTCATCAAAACCGCATTCAAGATTTTCATCTTTTAAATTTTGCTCAATACATTTATCATAGTTAAGTGTAAATATTTTTAAAGGACATCCATCATATTCTTTTTTTAAGTCAATAAGTTTTTTAAAATAATCCGAATTCTTTATCCAATTTATTGGCATTAACCAATCACTTCTAAGTGATTTAATAATTCTTCCTCTAAAATTAGTTACTATATCCTTTGACTTTTCTTCTGAAATAAAAAACTGTAAATCTTTTTCCTAACTTCCAACAAACGAATAAAATTCTAAGGTTTTGTCTTTTATTGAGATAATTATATTTAACATACTAACTAAACTTTCTATGTTGAAATTCACTCCATCCTATCCTCACTACAATAATACAAACAAATTCCCACCTCAATCAATAAAATTATCAAACGGTATGAATTTCTGCATTAGGCTTTCTTTTTAGCTGTGGATATACTCGTAAATTAGTAAAATCACTTATCTAAATCTTTATAAGTCACCACGAATACAAGCTCATAACCCATACAAAAAACCAATAAATAATTTGTAAATTTGCACCATCATTCAATCAACATTGACCATGAAAGCAAAATATATAAATCCCTTTACGGACTTCGGGTTTAAAAAAATCTTCGGCGAAGAAGCCAGTAAGCCTATGCTTATTGATTTCCTGACCAGTCTATTACCCGAAAGCAATATCGTGGATTTAACCTTCAAGGATAAAGAAAAGTTGGATCAGTCAGAAGAAGACAGAAAGGCTATTTATGATATTTATTGTGAGGATAATAAAGGCGAAAAAATAATAGTTGAGTTGCAGAAGGCAAAACAGAATTACTTTAAAGATAGAACTATTTACTATTCAACTTTTCCAATTCAAGAACAGGCAGACAAAGGAAATTGGAACTATCAACTGAAAGCTGTTTACTGTATTGGTATTTTAGATTTTCAGTTTGAGGAAGAAAAAACAGGAGAGGCCGAAGTTATTCACACCGTACAATTAAAAGACCAAAACAATCAACTTTTTTACGATAAATTGAAATTTGTGTATTTGGAAATGCCCCATTTCACAAAACAAGAACACGAACTTGAAACTCGATTGGACAAGTGGCTATATTTTATCAAACACTTGGAAGATTTTCAAAATATTCCAGAAATTTTCAAAGACGAAATTTTTGAAAAAGCCTTCCAACAAGCTGAAATAGCCAAATTTAGCGAAGATGAACGCCATGATTACGAACAGAGTTTAAAAATTTATAGAGATTTGAAAAATGTAATTGATACTGCCTTTGATGATGGAATAATCAAGGTAGCAAAATTGATGAAATTGAATAATGAACCAATAGAAAAAATAATGAAATATACTGGATTGACAAAAGAGCAAATAGATAGGTTTTAAACATTTCGTGAATCACTTCACGAAATGTCACTTTTTTTCTAAAACCTTATTTCTTAAAACTTCCCAACAAAATATGCCCCTCAAAAACACTCCCAATTAACAATTTATCCTTATAAACAACCCCAACAGTTGAGGCAGAAATTTCACTTCCATCATTGAGATAGATACTTTCTAATTGTGCCGTTCCTTTGCCCTGATAGGTAATTTTGATGATTTCAGAAGGTGAAATTTTTGTGTGGTCTTTGGAATGTGCCAAAAATTTTAAGAGTTTTGGATGACAACCTACCCACAAATTTCCTGCTTCGTCAATGTCAATATTGTCAGGTCCGTTGATAGCAATTTCGTCTGATTCTGTGAGGGTTTCTGTCTGTGAATTGCGGTCGTAAACTATGATTTTTCTGCCAGATGCCGAGGCTACAAAAATGGTTTTTTCGTCCACACTTTTGTTAATTCCATTGGCATACAAAATTCCTTCTGCTACTACTTTGGCATTTTTACCATCATAAAAACATACATTCCCCATCGGGATTTGTAGAACGTCTTTCTTGGCTCGCCAGTCTGAGAATGGTTCATCATGGTCATTGGTTAAATAAAATTGTCGGTCTCCCACTGCCACAATATCATTTGGACTGATAAATAATGGATTCTGAATACTCTCCAAATGTACCAGCGTACTATCGGTAAACTGAAAAATCTCAATGTAATGTCCTGTCTTTCTGTGGTTTATCACAAAAAGCCTTTTATCGCCATTGGCAGATTGATATAAATAAATGCCGTGTGGATGAAAACTTGTAAAGGGCAAATTCATAGTCAAATTGATGGGCTTAGGCGATGCTTCGTTGAGGTTAAGCATGAAAATAGAGCCATTTTTATCCAAATTAAAAGCTGGGGCAGCAATCAAAGCGATGCCCGTTTTTCTATCAACGGTGGCATCTTCATTACCTTCAAACCCTTCAATTTTCACAATATCTCCCTTGAAATGAGGCGTAATTTCTCTGAAAAAACCTGAATTTATCAGTAATCTGCCTACAAAAAAGAGGATGATAGCAACGAATGCGAGTACAATTTTGAGCCAAAGTTTCATGGGAGTTTTGCGTTAATTGGTAGTTTAAGATAATTTATTCTATAGTGCAATTAACGATAATTTTTAGTTAATTCAAATTTCATTTCTTTCATAACAATCAAGTTATGATTTTTCGCTTATATTTACTTTACACAAATTCTCAATAAATTCATGAATAAAACCCGCTTAGAAACCTTCTCCGATGGCGTTATTGCCATCATCATCACTATTATGGTACTGTCAATTAATGTCCCTGATAAAGCTAATTGGGCTATATTCATGAAAATGTTGCCCAATCTTTTAGGCTACGCTTTAAGTTTCGTTTTTGTAGGAATTTACTGGAATAATCATCATCATTTGCTCCATGCTGCCGAAAAAGTATCGGCAAGTATCATGTGGGCAAATCATAATTTGCTATTTTGGTTATCATTAGTGCCATTGGCTACTGCTTGGATGAGTAAAACCGATTTTCAGGACTTTGCCGTCATCACTTATGCAGCACTCTTGTTGATTTGTGGTGTTTCATATACATTGCTCAGCAAAGCAATTATACGTAGCCTTCACAAAGAAAATCCTTTAAGAACAGTGTTGAAAAAATTTAGTTTTAAAGGTGGTTTTTCCATTGTTTGTTATTCCTTAGCTATTCCTGCCGCTTTTTGGCATAGCTATATTTCAATGGGATTGTTCACATTAGTTGCCATCGTATGGCTAATTCCGAGCCGAGAAATTGAAGAGAAAATAGAAGAAAAAGAGTGAAAACTTCTTAATTAGAAATATAAAAATAAGGTTATTTCCAAGCTAAATCGTCTTTATAAAACTAAATATAGATTTGCCTAAGTAAAGTAACGAGACATTTGCGAAACACTAATAAGTTTCTGAACTTTGTTGTCTGAACAAAAAATATAATAATATGCTTCAAAGAATTCAAACCTTATTATTAGCCCTGGTGGCAATTGCGATGTTGGCGGTAACCGCTCTGCCAATGTGGGAGAAGAGTAGTGCAACACTCAATGAAAAAGTTACCTTAACTTCTTTTGCCTTAGAACACTCCAAAGCTATGACCTCCGTCAGCAGTTCCAATACCATGGTGATTGCCTTATTAGCTATCATTTCAGCCTGTATAGCCGCTTTTTCAATTACTCAGTACAGAAAAAGAATGTTGCAAATGACTTTAGGCTTAATAAATTCTATTTTGATTGCCGTGGTATTGGGCTATACTTTTTATCAAGTTTTCAAAGTAGGAATTCCTATGTTCGAGCCAGACAACCAAGGAAGTTACGGAGCTGGTTTCATTGCGGCAGTAGTAGCGATGCTGTGCAATATGATTGCCAATCGTTTTATTAGAAGAGATGAAATGTTAGTGAAGTCAGCGGATAGAATGAGATAGTAAACTTTGGTACATGGTACAGGGTCAAAAGGGAACGGGTTTCCACTCAAAGTAATTCGATTTGAAATTAATTCTGCTAAAAAGTAACGGAATTATAAACTTTAAATCGCAAGAACCCTTGCCAAAGTTTTGGCCCCTGGCGAGGGTAATATCAGAATATAAAACGGCTTTGCCACCTAATCTTTATAATGCCGAAAAGTAAAAGGAGAACGATATAAAATCATTCTCCTTTTTTCGTCAAACCGTTTATTTTGAACCTTTTACCGTTCACTATTAAATATACTGATTAACAATATTTTCAAATAATTCTTGCTTACCACTTGTTTGGGCTGGCTCGCCAATTTCGTGAGCGAAGTTTCTTAAATCTTCCATTGTCAAAGTTCCTGCTTCAAAATCCGCACCTTTACCTGAATCAAAAGAAGCATAACGCTCTTGACGCAATTTCTTATAAGGTGATTTTGTCAAAATATCGTCTGCAATCACCAACGCACGAGCAAAAGCATCCATACCACCGATATGAGCATAGAAAATATCTGCCAAATCCGTTGAGTTTCTACGAGTTTTTGCATCAAAATTGATACCCCCGTGTGTCAATCCACCCGCTTCTAAGAAAATCAACATCGTTTCAGCCAATTCATTCAAGTTAGTTGGAAATTGGTCAGTGTCCCATCCGTTTTGGTAATCACCACGGTTAGCATCCATACTTCCTAACATACCCGCATCAGCTGCCACTTGCATTTCGTG
>JANPIG010000152.1:0-5118 GCA_031424875.1 Cytophagales bacterium | reverse complement strand
CCACTTTCACCACCCGCCAAAAGGGATTTTGCTTTGAGTTTTTCGCCAAACTCTACGGCACAAATAAAACTGTTTCCGCCTACGCCATACCGTAATTTTGTGCCTTCAAAATAGCGACTATTCACTGAGGGCAAACATCCCCAAAGTGCCGAGGCAAAACCTACTGGAATGCTGGCTTGGGCATCGTCATATTTTTCGTTCAAATCGCCCGTAAGTCTTTGGAAACGGTTGAGTTCGCCCCAAGGCATTTCCCATTTTCCAAATTTGGTTTTTAATTCATTTACGGTCTTCAAAAGTGGTAATAAAAGCTCCGTTGGTGTGGCTTTTGCCGCAAATCTTCGGGTGCTTTCCACTTGGTCAAGTTCGCCTTCTTCTACATATATACGGGTAATTTGCGAGCCAATTTTCTGAGCGGTTTCAATCGCCAATGTAGTAGCTACCGAACTTTCAGAAGCCCTAAAATCCCAATTTTTCAAGGTCGAGATCGGTTCTTTCAATAAGGCATACAAAGAATCTTGCGGCTGAATATTCTTCTCAAATGATGCCACCATCGCAGGGACAAGAATCTCAAAAGCCGTCAAATAAGTGTCATAGCCCGCTTTTATGACTTTATCAATGGTATAATTTTTCTCTGAATCCAACACTCGTACCGCATTTAATCCCCTGAAATTCTCGCCATCGGGAGCCATATATGGTCGATAATCTGATTTCTTCGGACTGTCTTTCCCTGCCACGGTGTAGGGTGTAGAATTACAATTTTGCAACCAGCCATTCACTGGATTATAGCTATGCACGGTTTCATCCACAGCGTGCAAACCTTTCCATTCTGTGGCAGATGTTGTGCCATCTACTACTTTGCCCCAATCAAATTTTGTGTCTCTAATCGGAACAAAATTGCCGTGCCAATACGCAATATTTCCTTTATTATCCGCAAAAACGGTATTATTTGAAGTATTAGATTTCAACTCCATCACTTTCTTATAATCTTCAAAACCCTTCGCTTTCGTCCGTTTCCACGATTGAATCAAACTCGTCATGGAGCGATTATAGGATTTCAAACTTATCCATTTGCCATCCCGTTTCGCCATTACGGGACCGTGATGGGTGTAATAAGTCGTAATATTTTTATCTTGCAAAATACCATTTTCGAGGTATTTCAAAGTTATTTTCTTTTGAATAACAGGGCGTAATTTTCCGTCATATTCATAGAAAAATTTATTGTCTTTCTTCACAATTTTCTCGGCATACATATCCGCTACATCCACATTACTTGACGTGTGCATCCAACCGCAGTATTGGTTAAACCCCTGATATACAAACATTTGCCCCCAGGTAACGGCTCCATAAACGTTCAATCCTTCTTCGCTACTGACTTGCACTTCGGGTCTGAAATAGAAAGTTACGTGGGGATTGATGTATAAAATGGATTTGCCCGAAGCCGTAATGGATGGAGCAAAAGCAAAGCCATTTGAACCAGTTTGCAGTTCGGGGTCACGTTGAATTTCTGTGGCACCAACGGCATCATTCCGAAGCGTCGGTCGCCCCGAATAAAAATTCTTGATTTCATTATTAGAAATATCTGCTGTTGAGATTGCCCCAATACTGCCATCCGTCCATAATAAAGGATACCACGGTTTGAAATTTGTCAGTAAAGCGGGTTTGGTTTCAGGGTGTTTATAGAGGTAAAAATTAATTCCATCAGCATAAGCGTTTAAGAGTTTCTTCAACCATGGTTCAGCTTTTTTATAATCGGCAATGGCATCTACGGAATCAATCAATAGCCTGATTTGCAAGTCATTATATAAATCTTTCTGTCCGTTTACCTCCGCCAAACGCCCCAATTTTTCGATATAATTCATCTCCACTCGCTTGAAATCATCTTCGCATTGAGCATACAATAATCCAAAAACCGCATCCGCATCAGTTTTTCCATAAATGTGCGGAATACCCCACGTATCACGGATAATTTCAACGTTTTTGGCTTGCTTTTGACAACGAATCAGGTCGGCTTGATTAAGTTTTTGGGCGAAAATAGAAAGGGGAAAAAGGAACAAGATTAGGGCTTTTTTCATGGTTTGTTGATTTTCAGTTTGTGATTCATAAAGCTAAGGATTTAGGATTTGTAAATCAAGTATAAAATGAGGGTAATTTACTTTTTAAAATTATGAAAACCTACTTGCCCATCGCTTTATTGCTCTTTTTTACAAGCCCAATAATGGCTCAATCTCTCCGTGGGATAACGAATAAAGTAGATACCTCTTACTCTACTTTTAAGGCTTATTCAGACATCAAAAAGGCATTTCCTACTACTAAAATAGATTGGGTTTTGGATGAAAAAAGTACCTCAGTAGCAGAAGAGAGGAACATTACTTACGCAACCATTGGAAATAGAGCCTTAAAATTAGATGGGTTTTTCCCAAAACAAAAATCTATAAAAAGCCGTCCTGCCATCATGATTATTCACGGGGGCGGTTGGCGGACGGGCAATAGAACTCAACATATTCCGTTGGCACAGCATTTAGCAAAATTGGGCTATGTGTGTTTCACGCCTGAATATCGGCTCTCTACGGAAGCTCTCTATCCTGCGGGTGTGCATGATTTAAAAGCGGCTTTGCGATGGATGCGGGCAAATGCCAAAAAATACCACTTAGATACTAATAAAATTGCCATCGTTGGGTTTTCGGCAGGAGGACAATTATCTGCTCTGTTGGGTTCTACGGGCGATAATCCGAAATTGGAAGGAACAATTGGCACACTCGGACATTCCACAAAAGTAAATGCCATTGTGGATATTGACGGCATTTTAGCCTTTATTCATCCCGAATCTGGCGAGGGCGATGATAGCAAACGCACCTCTGCTGCCACTTATTGGTTTGGATATTCCAAAACTGAAAACCCTGACATTTGGAAAGAAGCCTCTGCCCTGACTTACGTAAATGCTCAAACGCCCCCAACGCTTTTCCTTAATAGTAAAGAAGACCGAATGCACGCAGGAAGAACCGATTATCTCAAAATTTTAGCCGATAATAAAATTTATTCCGAAGTACAAACTTTTCCAAATGCTCCCCATTCTTTTTGTCTGTTCAATCCTTGGTTTGACCCGACTGTGAAGTATATTGATGTGTTTTTAGGTAAGGTTTTAGGTAAGGATAAATAAGTGAAGCAATCAAATGGACGTTTCAAGTATAAAAAAACAATAAACGCCTTTTATTTTTAAACTCATTTTAAACAAATCATGAAATACAAATTCCTTAGTTTATTATTTATTATAGCCTCATTTTCAACTTTCGCTCAAAAAGCAAATCAAAATGATGGCAAATGGACTTCACTTTTTGATGGAAAAACGCTCAAAGGCTTTAAACAGTTAGGTGGAAAAGCCCTTTACGAAGTCAAAAATGGTGAAATCGTTGGCACAACTGTAAAAGATACGCCCAATTCTTTCCTAGCTACCGAAAAAGAATACGATGATTTTATTCTTGAACTTGATTTGAAACTCGATGATGTAATGAATGGAGGTGTACAATTTCGTAGTTTATCAAAACCCGATTATCAAAATGGACGTGTGCATGGTTACCAAATGGAAGTTGACCCATCTGAAAGAGCTTGGTCAGGTGCTATTTATGATGAGGGCAGACGTGATTGGTTATATATTCCCAATATTAATCCAGCAGGTAAAAAGGCTTTCAAAATGGGCGAGTGGAATAAATATCGTATTGAAGCCATTGGTAATACGATTCGTACTTGGATAAATGGCATTCCAACGGCTCATTTGATTGATGATATGACTGCCAAAGGTTTCATTGCCTTGCAGGTTCATTCAATTTATGGACCCATGAAAGAAGGCATGAAAATTCGTTGGAAAAATATCAAAATTCAGACTGAAAACTTGAAACCAAGCCCAACTGATAACTGTCCAGTGGTAAATTTATTGTTGAATAATATATCTGAACAAGAAAAAGCTCAAGGTTATAAACTCCTTTTCAATGGTAAAGATTTCACAGGTTGGCGAGCAGTTCATGGCGAAAAAATGCCCGAAAAACACTGGAATGTAGTTAATGGCATCATTGAAATCAGTCCTTCTGATGGTTCAGAGACTGGCAATGATATTGTAACAAGTCAACAATATGGAGCATTTGAATTGACCTTTGAATTTAAATTAACAGACGGTGCAAACTCTGGATTAAAATATTTTGTCAATGAAGAATTTGAGTCGGGCGGAAAGTCGGGCATTGGTTTGGAATTCCAAGTTTTGGATGATGAAAAGCACCCTGATGCAAAATTGGGGGCAGCGGGCAATCGTACTTTGGCAAGCCTTTACGATTTGATTCCTTCTTATAAAATAGATAAGGATTTAAAGATGGATAAGCGTTTCATTAAAAAAATTGGCGAATGGAATCAAGGGCGTATCGTAGCATTGCCAAATAATATCATCCAGCATTGGTTAAACGGTTTCAAAGTGCTTGAATATGAGCGTAAAAGCAACATTTTTAATGCCTTGGTAGCTCGTTCAAAATACGAAAAATACAAAGGCTTCGGAGCAGGAGACAAAGGAAATATTCTCTTGCAAGATCATGGCAATAATGTGTTTTTTAAGAATATGAAAATTAGAGAATTGAAGTAAATTCAAAAAAAAATGAAAAAAATCTTAATAACCTTTTTCTTAATATTCACCCTTTCACAGACCCACTCACAGTCTGATTTGAAGGTATTTCCGAAGGGTACATCGCCGCAAGAAATTGGTCTTAGGGTTGCTACACATTTTGCAGAAAGCCCTCATCCACGCAAAAATCGTATTATTTATCCAGAAGTTTGTGCCTGGTACGGAGCTTTGACATTTGCAGAGTTAACCAAGAATAAAACGCTCTCCAATCAATTAGAGCAACGTTTGGCAAAATTAGTTTCGGAAGAAAAAGCCTTAATCCCGCCTGCAAACCATGTGGATTTTAATGTTTTTGGAACAATTCCTTTAGAGCAATATTTACAAACCAAAAACCCTGAATATTTAAAATTAGGCATTGCGATTGCGGATTCTCAGTGGCTCGCTCCCACGGGAAAATTGGCAACACCCGAAGCGTTAAATTACCATGAAAAGGGCTATACCTATCAAACTCGCCTTTG
>JANPIG010000151.1:0-14909 GCA_031424875.1 Cytophagales bacterium | reverse complement strand
ATATAGTTCCATTTAAAAATTAATTAATCTACACAAATACAGTCAATTAGCCTACGATTTGTTAATTTTGAAGACTGTTAACTGTATTAAAACTATATCAATGGCAACGCAAGTACAAGAAATTAGAGGGTTTGAAAGAGCCATATCTATCATAAAACAATCACTGAAAGGCGAAGAACATGATTATACGCAAGGAAGCATCAAACTTGCCATTGTATTATTAGCCATTCCAATGATTCTAGAATTGAGTTTGGAATCAGTTTTTGCGGTGGTTGATATGTATTTCGTAGGACATCTTCCCAACGCAAAAGAAGCCGTGGCAACGGTGGGTCTGACAGAATCTGTAATAACCTTGGTCTATACATTAGGCATTGGGTTAAGCACCGCCGCAACTGCAATTGTTGCTCGAAGAATTGGAGAAAAAGACGTTGAGGGAGCTTCTCACGCAGGAGCTCAAGCGATTTTGTTGTCATTAATTGTTTCTGTTATTATCAGTTTAGTAGGAATATTTTTTGCTGAAGATATTCTCAGAATCATGGGGGCGAAAGAGGAAGTAATCAGAAATGGAACGTTATTCACAAAAATAATGATGGGAAGTAGCCCGGCCATTATTTTGCTTTTTATGATTAACGGAATTTTTAGAGGAGCTGGTGATGCGGCGATGGCAATGCGAAGTTTATGGATTGCCAGTGCCATTAACATTTTCCTTTGTCCGATGTTGATTTATGGCTACGGACCTTTCCCAGAATTGGGTTTAATTGGTGCCGCAATTGCTACTTCCATCGGTCGAACTACGGGCGTAATTTATCAGTGTTATTACTTATTTAAAGATGACCGAACGATTCAACTTTTCAAAAGATACTTCAATTTTGATTTACCAATTATTAAAAATTTGCTCAATGTAGCGCTTCCAGCCACTTTTCAGTTTTTTATCCAAAGTGGTAGTTGGATTGTCTTGACGTATTTAGTGTCAAAAACGGGGAGTACAGAAGCGAGTGCGGGTTATCAAATCGCTATTAGGAATGTCGTATTTTTCATCCTTCCCGCTTGGGGATTGAGTAATGCTGCTGCCACTTTGGTAGGGCAAAATTTAGGAGCAAAACAGCCTGAAAGAGCCGAGAAAAGTGTTTGGCTAACTACAAAATACAATATCGTTTTCATGTCTTTTGTCACCATTCTGTTTGTATTCTTCTCTTCGCCAATCATCAGTTTATTTACTGATGAAGTTGAAGTGCATAAATTCGGAAGTAAAGCCTTGCAAATCATTGGCTTTGGTTATGTTTTTTACGGAATAGGGATGGTAATGATTCAATCGTTGAACGGTGCGGGCGATACAAAAACGCCCACATGGATTAACATTGGCAGTTTTTGGCTCTTTCAGATTCCCTTAGCTTGGTTTTTATCAACTTATCTTAATATGGGACCCACGGGTGCATTTATTGCTATCCCTGCGGCTGAGACGTTCTTAGCCATTACCGCTTGGTATTTTTTTAAGAAGGGAAATTGGAAATTGGTTAAAGTGTAACTGAACATAGGTTAGACCACGGATGACGCAGATTAGGCGGATTTTCACGGATAAAAATAAAATCTGTAAAAATCCGTCTAATCTGCGTCATCTGTGGTCTAATTTAGTGTGTAGATCGTTTTAACTTCTTAACAACTCTTACTCCAACCGCTTCATAGTCTCTCATTATTTCCTCCGAAACCAAAGAATCCGTTATCAAATTTTTTACACAATTTATTGGAGCGAAGGGAAAATAACGGTCTTTTTCTATTTTACTTGAGTTACAGAGAAAGAAAGCCTCTCGGGCATTTTGTATGAGTGCCAACGTAATTTCAGCTTCTTTTTCGCTTGAGGCACTCAATCCATTTTTGAGTGAAATGCCATCAATGCCCACAAACGCTTTATCGGCTCGATATCTGCCAAAATGCTCAACCGCTATTTTTCCGTGTGCTGCTTGGCGTTCAAAATCTATTTCTCCACCAGCGAAATTAAGGCTCACTGATGAATCTATCAATTCGTTAATGATTGGTAATGAGTTAGTTATAACTTTTATATTAAGATTTCTAATAAATGGACACATTCTGAAAACGGTACTTCCACAATCTAAAAAGACTACGTCTCCTTCTTGAATTTTACTGGCGGCTAACTTGCAAATTTCATCTTTCTGATCAGAATTTATGGCTGATTTTTGAGCAAAACTTATCGGCATTTGCGATAGGCTAACCTTCATAGCTCCCCCATGTGTACGTACCAGCAAGCCTTGTTCTGCCAATACAGATAAGTCTCTCCTAATAGTTATTTCGGAAGTTTCCAAAACAACTGCCATTTCTTTCACATCAATAATGCCCAACTGCTCAATGCTTTCAAGTATATTCTGTTTTCTGATTTGGAAGTTCATAGATAATGATTAAATTTGTTCAAATATAATCATAAATAATCAAATTTAATCAAAAATGAACTCAAACCTAAGAAATATTTCAACCGAAATTCTTTCCAAAAATTGGTACACTCTCAATAAAATAACTTTTGAATATCTGCAAAAAGACGGGACATGGATCAAGCAAAGTCGTGAAGCATATGACCGAGGCAACGGTGCGGTGATTTTATTGTATAATAATGAAACCAAAACCGTAATCCTGACTGAACAATTTAGAATGCCAACCTACATTAATGGAAACGAAACAGGCATGATGATTGAAGCCTGTGCGGGATTATTGGATGAAGATAATCCAGAAGACTGCATTCGGAGAGAAACGGAAGAGGAAACGGGTTTCAGATTGAATGATGTTAAGAAAATTTATGAGGCTTACATGTCACCAGGCTCAGTTACCGAAATCCTACATTTTTTTGTGGGTGAATACAACAAAGATCACAAAGTCAACGAAGGTGGTGGCATAGACCATGAAAATATTGAGGTAATGGAATTGGATTTTCAAACTGCCTTAGACATGGTGAAATCAGATGAAATAAAAGATGCCAAAACGATTATGCTTTTGCAATATGCAGAGATAAATGGATTGATAAAATATTGATTTGTTGGGTAATTGGGTGATTTGGCTTTAATTTCCATTAAATTTGGGCTAACGTAGGCTGGGTTCAAAACCCAGCCTACGTTCCGTACTAACAATTAATCCCTAATCATGACTAAAACCAATACTATTAAAACCTTCCAAAATTGGGCTAAACTACAACTCCATATTTTCCTAAATGCTTTGATGTTCTATACTCGGATTCCCGTGCCTGCGTGGATGAAACATGATGATGATATGTTGAATAAAGCGACCGTTTATTTCCCAGTTATTGGTTGGATTGTGGCGGGAACTTCAGGCTTAGTTTTTTACGGAGCTTCACGAGTTTTTAATCCCGATATATCTATTATTTTGAGTATGGTAGCGAGCATACTAACCACAGGAGCATTTCATGAAGACGGTTTTGCGGATGTTTGTGATGGCTTCGGAGGTGGTTGGACGAAGGAAAAAATCCTCGAAATCATGAAGGACTCACGGGTAGGAACCTATGGTTCTGTGGGCTTAATTTTGATATTAGGACTAAAATTTTATAGTCTCGAATTTATTGATAATCAGACACTTATCTGGACATTATTTATCTCTCACTCTATTAGTAGATTCGTGGCTTTGAGTTTTATTTTTACCCTCGACTATGTACGTGAAGATGCTTTGAGCAAAGCAAAACCGATTGCTAAAAAACTGCCAGTCAGAGATTTATCCACTGCTTTTTGTTTGGCAATTATTCCTTTGTTAGTGTATATAATCATTACAGCAAATTTCTTTTTGTTATTGATAATTCCGCCTTTGGTTTTAGTACATTTGTATCTGGGCTATTATTTCAAAAAATGGATTGGTGGTTATACGGGTGATTGTTTGGGAGCCACCCAACAAGTTTCGGAAGTAGTTATTTATTTGATAATTAGTGCGTTATTAGCTAAATGAAATGGAAATATTTTTAATTAGACATACCTCAGTGGACGTTCCAAAGGGCATTTGTTACGGAAAATCTGATGTGGGGCTAAACCATACTGCCGAAGTGGAAATTGCCAACACAGCAGAAAGAATTTCCAGAGTTTGTGATATCGAAAAAGCCATGATTTGGAGTAGCCCTGCCAACCGATGTATGGCTTTAGCAAAGGCTATTCGTGATGATTTTGAATTGGAAGAAAGACTCTGGGAAATGAATTTTGGCGATTGGGAAATGCAAGATTGGAACGACATTAAAAGGGAACATTCAGACCCGTGGATGGCTGATTTTGTAAACGTAAATACGCCAAATGGTGAAAGTTTCAAGGAATTATCTATCCGAGCCAATGAATTTTTAGATGAAATTGTTGCTCAAAATCATGAGCAAATCATTTTAGTAAATCACTCCGCAACCATCAGAACTATTATTTGCCGAGCCTTAGATTTAGACCTAAAAAATGCCTTTCGGATGGAGATTGACTATGGTTCAATTACCAAAATTACCTATAAAAATGGCTTTTGGTCAGTGAAGTTTGTGAATGGTTAATGCTCTATTTATAATAACGTTGCTTTGACTTTTTCAACGAATTCAGTATCTATTCCTACTAAATTCGCAATTTTTTCTATTGAAAAATCAGTTTGTTCCAAAAGTGATTTTGTAAAGGCAAAGTCTTTCTCATAAGAAGCAAGTTCTTTTCCTTTTTCTAAGCCTTGTTCTATGCCTTGTTCTATGCCTTGTTTCAAGCCAATTCTTTTGGCTCGGTCTAATACAAATTCCTCTATGCCCATGGTAGTTTGTCGATTTGTAATTTGTTCTATTTCTGTATCAAATTTATTGATTAATTCTTTATTATCAAAACGAATATAAAGTTTCAAGAATTGTAATAAGTTTCTAATTTTTGCTTTAGAAAAATTCTTTTTTAGTAGTTCTCTTACCAACTCAATTTTCAGATTATAGAGTTTTTCGTCAGAAATCATGCCTTTTTTTAAGGCTGTTTGTACAACTAACACTACTACTGCAAATGGATTATCACTCAATCGTAATTCTTTTGTATTTGCCCCTAAAACCTTGTACACATTAAAAGCATATCGCATAGACGTTCCCATAAACTCGTATTCATAAACAGAAGGCTTAAAGGATTTATACTTATCTGTCAATATTGCTAATGCCGTAATGGGTTTATTGTATTTATCCAGAATACGATAGTGATAGGTATACATTCGTTGAGCAAAGTTTTTGTCCCTAGAACCCTGTACTTCGATATGAATCAAAATCCATTCTTCCGTTCCTGCTTTTGTAAAAACCTTAACCAATTTATCTACATATTTTGGACTAAATTCGTCTTGATTGTTCGGGAAAAGTTGTTCTAATTCTTTATCTAAAAATACAAATTTCTTAGTAAAATCAATCGTATTAATTGATTCAGGAAAATAAAATAGTAGGAAATCATCAAAAAGGTCTTCTAAAATTCCCTTCCATAAAGCATCATCTCGTTTCATTGTTTTAGTGGTTATTATTCAACAAACTCAGTTAATTTTCTTCCTTAAAATCTCAATCTGCAATTCATGAACTTTTATTAAAACCGAATTCAATTCTCCTTCTTTCAAATCTGATACTGTCAAATCGTACAAATCTGCTATTTGTTCCAGACGTTCTTCGCTTGGGTATCTTTTCCCATTCTCTTTTTGCCAATAGGCAGGTTGTGAGATTCCTAAGCAGTCAGCCACATATTCCTGACTATAGCCATATATTTCACGTATTCTTCTCAACTTCATTGCCATTTCTTGCATGTATTTTGGATATTTTTAAAATGGTGATTTTTAGAAATTATCTGATATTGGAGTAAATATAAAAAGCATCTAACGAAATCAGCACGCATAGAGGCGAATAATAGAGAGTATCGTTTTGGGCAAAAAGTGTTCCTTTGACTTTCTTGAAAAAGCCCACATATCTAAAATCTCCTATGGCACGGATTAGCATTATAATTCCAATGGCCAGATTTCCATAAATTAATATTTTTGCATAACTATTTATATGAGGTTTCCATAATAACCATGCTCCTATTAGCATAACAAAAGCTACCACAATGGTTGCTAAAACGGACGGCTTAAACACTAACTTACTAGATATTTCGGGAACTACGGCTTTACTACCAAATTTACCTCCGAAAGCCCAATAAAAATGAAAGCCAGAAATAATAATGAAAATGATTGTATTAAGCGTTTTTGAAATTGTAAAGAGGATACTCATATAAAAAGAGATATTTTGTCAAGAATATTTAGTATTGTGATTTTTTGATTAAACTTACAAAATCTAATGATAATCAGATAGATATATGGCATTAGAATTAGCTTATATTTATGAAAAACCCACGTAAAATACTCCTGTTTACGCTGTTAGGTGCTACACTATTTATGGGTAGCATAATCCTGATAAAATATTATGGTGGTTACTGGCTCGATAGGCGTAATATCCCTTGGGCATATAGCCAAAATGCTAATGATAAATTGTTGGTGGGAAATTGGGAAGGCGCTTATACTGACCCTAATGGTGTAAGTAAACAACTGAATATTAACATTATACAACCTCTGACTGACGATGAACGCTGGGAGATAGCCTATAGATTTAAGAAAAAACAAAGAAACCGAAATAGCTATGAAGATAGATTGCGGGGTACTGCTACCGTAAAAAGCAAATTAGGATTGGAAGAATATACCATATCGGGACACGTGAATAAGGATGATTTTCACCAAATATTTATTCGTTTTACGCCAGTAGATGAAAAGAAAAGAGTATTGCCCAACTTTACTTTGTTTGAAACCACCCAAAGTTCATGGCAAGCAGACGAAGTGAATTTATCCTTAAAATTTTCTTATCACAAAGCAGATGGTAGTAGTTTTTGGAGTAGTAGTATTGCCAAATATTCGGCAGTAGCGAGATGTGGGCTTAGGAGGGTGGGAGAGTAACGATTACTAATAGAGTGTAGATGAAAAATTGGGTAAAATCATTTTGAAAATATATAAAAGCGACATAATTAGACGTTCAATGAGTGAAAACCAAATAAACATCTAATTACCATGAACTTTTCTATTAAACTACTAATTCTTCTTTTTACATTTCTCTTTTTCCAAAATTCAAAAGCTTGTATATGTACAAATTATTATAATTTCAAAACATTGGATGATACCAAAGGCATTGATTTTATTGCATTAGTCAAAGTTGTAGGGGAACAAGACTATCAAAAAGAAACTAAAGACCCTTTTGCAGCTACAATTGGGCTTTTGAACATTGAAATTGTTGAGTTATTTAAAGGAGAGAAAATTGATAAAATTTTTGAATACTCAAAATATACCTCTTGCGATATGGGTGTATCAGTAGGCGAAGAATGGATAATGTTGGGGCGTTATGTAAATGGACAAATATATGTACATCTGTGTGGAGGAAATGAAAAGTATAAAAAGGCAAATGAATTTAGAGAATGGCGATATAGTAGTGGCTTTGAGACATTGAAAGCCTTAAGAAAACTATATAATCATGCAGAAGAAAAATTTGAGAATGGAAAGAAACAGGAATTTTATAGCAATGGGAAAATGGAAATAGAAGAAGAATATTTGAATGGAATGCGAAACGGCAAGAGGACGATTTGGTATCCAAACGGGGTCGTTTTTTGTAAGCAAACTTTCATAAATGATACACTAAACGGTAAATCAGAATGGTTTTATCCTTCTGGTCAGATTTCAAATGAAGATTATTATGCCAAAGGTAAGCCTTATAATGTTTCAAGGCGATATTACGATTCAACATTAGCTCCTCATGAAAGAAGATATTTATTGGAGAGTTATAAAACAAATGATTCATTGAACTTTGTGTACAAAAGAGTACAAATTGACCATGAAAAAATCTATAATTCATCAGGTGAACAACTTATTTACAGATGGTATTCTCGAATAGGAAAAGTTAAATTTGAAAGATTTACTCAACCTCAATTAGATTCTGAAACCAAGATTTTATACTATAACAATGGAGCTATAAGGTCTATCGAACACTTCTTAAATGGATGTGGTTATGGACATTTCCAGTCTTATTATACGAATGGATTGCCTAATCAAAGTTGGGATTATGATGAATATGGAAATAAAATCCCTCATAGTATAATTATAGGAGAACCCGGTAAAGAGAAAGAAAGTTATTCTGGTTTTTTTGATTAATAGAAGAAAAAACTAATCGAAACCCACAAAAAAAAGAAGCCTTCGTTCAAAACAAAGGCTTCTTCAAAATTTATATTTTACTCCTCCACAACCTCATACTCCCGAACTGCCACTACCTTTTTCCCCTTCCTAAACCACTTATCTCTTACACGCTCGTTGATATAATACATACATGGCACGATTACAAGTGTCAAGATGGTTGAGAATGTTAATCCGTAGATGATTGTCCAAGCCAAAATATTCCAGAAAGCGGCACTGTCTGAACCTGTATGTATGTGTGGGTCGAGTTCGGTAAACATACTTACGAAGTCGATACTCAAACCAATTGCCAATGGAATCAAGCCCAAAACTGCTGCAGCGGCTGTCAAGATTACAGGGGTTAAACGAGTGCTTCCTGCTTCTACGATGGCTTTTTTCAACGGATAACCACGCCCCATCAATTCATCCGTAAATTCAATTAACAGAATACCGTTTTTCACCACAATACCTGCCAAAGCAATAATACCCACGCCCGACATAATAATCGAGAAGTCTTTCTTGAACAACATAAAGCCCAAAAATACCCCAATAAATGAAAGTAAAATTGTAGCAAAAATGATTACTGGCTTCATTAATGAGTTGAATTGGGTAGCTAGCACCAAGAAAATCAACAAGATAGCCGCTATCAAAGCCCCAAATAAAAACGTTCCTGTTTCTTGTTGCTCTTCTTGTTCACCGCCCATTTTGATGGTATAGCCACTTGGCACGTCTAATTCTGCTACTAATGCTTCAATTTGTGGCACAATTTCGTTGGCGTTATATCCTTGCGAAACGTCCGAACCCAAGGTAATAGTACGCTCTTGGTTTTTACGATTAATCTGGTTGAAAGTCGTTGAATATGAAATACTTGCCACTGAATTTAAAGGTACTTGACGCAACATTCCGCCCATGACCATATCACGATAAACAATCTTCAGACCTAACAATTTCTCAATCTGATTACGGTCTTCTGACTTGATTCTTAACTGAATCGGATACTCGTCTTTATCATCCCTGAACTTGGCAATTTCAGAACCAAACAAGGCTGTACGTACCGCCAAGGCAATTTGTGCCGAAGAAATACCTTCCTGTTGAGCCTTTACTTTATCCACATCAATGATAATTTCGGGTTTGTTAGTAATCAAATCTGACTTCAATTTCTCAATCCCTTGAATCCCTGATTTATCAATGGCTGCCCGAACATCTTTCTCTAATTTTGTCAAAGTTTGGAAATCGTCGCCCGATATTTCAATCGAAATAGGAGCTCCCGTTGGTGGTCCATTATTTTCTCGAGCTACAGAAATTTCTGCTCCTGGCAATTTCATGTCTTTCATTTCTTTTTGCATGATAGCAAGCAATTTTTCCGAAGAAACACCTTGTCTTTCAATTCCTTTCACAAAAGCAACTGTTACTTTTGATTTCTGTGGCGTTGGAGCTCTGTCAGGATTGAATGGGTCGCCCGCATTTTTACCAACGTTAGCAATTACCGAATTGACGGCAACCTCTGCTTTTTCACGCTTAATTATGTCAAATACCTTTTTCTCAATCACTTTCGTAACTGAATCCGTCACTCGTGCATCCGTACCCACAGGCAAGGCATTGTAGATATAAATGTAGTCAGGTTCGCCGCTGGGGAAGAAAATTACCTTTGGTTTTACAACGCCTAACAAAAATATCGTTACAAAAAACAACACAAACATCGACAAAACGGCCCAAATTGGACGATATCCCGTGATAACCCAAGAAATCAATTTTTGATAATTATTCTTGAAAGCAGGTAAAGTTTTTTCTTGGAAAGGCACAATCACTTTTGGCGTAAGGACGAAATGATTGAATGCGTACAAAATTGTTATCAATAAGAAGAAATTACCCAAACCAACATTTACAAAATATCCTAACAAAGCACAGATTCCTAAGATAATCATTGGTTTTTTAATAGCTGCAACGCTGGTATCAACCGTGCCATGTTCGTCATGACGAACCATAAATGTCATGGCAAAAACGGGGTTCATTACATACGCAACAATCAACGAAGCTACCAAGGTACAAATCAAGGTAATAGGTAAAAATTTCATAAATTCACCCACAATACCTGGCCAAAAAAGCAATGGCACAAAAGGCATTACCGTGGTTACTGTTCCTGATAATACTGGAATAAATACTTCCGAAGCCGCTAATTTTACTGCCTCTACGATAGATATTTCTCGATACCGGTTAAAAATACGGTGGGAGTTTTCGATAACCACAATGGCATCATCCACCACAATACCCAATCCCAACAAAAAGGCAAAAAGTACGATGGTATTTAGCGTAAATCCTAAGAAATACAAAGGAATAAATGCTAATAGAGCCGACAGAGGCACAGAAAGACCTACGAAAATGGCATCTCGCACGCCCATAAAGAACATCAAAACCAATACCACAAAGATAAAACCGAGGATTACGGTATTGACCAAATCTTCAATTTCAGACTTAGTTCTTTCCGAACCATCGGCTGTAATTTTAATATCTAAACCTTGTGGTAAACGACTTTCCTGGGCTTCCTCAATAATCCTCTTAATCTTGTCTGCCGCTGCAATCAAGTTGGTTCCACCTCTCTTAATCACGTTGAGCGTAACTACTTTTTTGTTATCCAAACGAGCAAAATCTTGTTGCTCTACACTACTATCAATTACCTCAGCAACATCGCCCAAACGCACAGTTGCACCCGTAGATGAACGCAAACGAATGTTGGCAATTTGCTCCATTGACTTAAATTCACCTTTCACTCTGAGCGTTCTTCTCACGCCATCCACATTCAATTCACCGCCTGAAATATTGACGTTTTCACCTTGAATAGCTTGCTGAATGTCATAAAAACTCAATCCAGCCGATTGTGATTTATACAAATCTAAATTAATCTGGATTTCACGAGTCAAAGCTCCCACAATATCCACACGAGTGATTTCTGGTAAGCCTTCAATATCATCTTGTAAATCTTCGGCGAAATTTTTCAGTTTTGCCAAAGGAAAATTACCCGCTAAGTTGATGTTCATAATCGGAAATTCCGAGAAGTTAACATCCTGAACTATAGGCTTTTTAGTTAAATCTTTGGGGAATTCAACAATGTCCACCTTATCCTTAACCTTCCGCAAAGCATCTTCTACTTTTACATCAGGATTAAATTCTACCAGGATAATTGAGAAATCTTGAAGCGAATTTGACTTTACCCTTTTCACCCCCGAAATCGTTTTTATTTGCTTTTCGATGGGCTTCGTGATGGTGTTTTCAATATCCGTGGGCGTTGTTCCTGCGTAAATCGTCTGCACATAAATCTGTGGCACTTTAATGTCAGGAAATTGTTCTTTGGGCAGAATATTGTAAATCACAATACCTACAATAAATAATACGGTAGTAAAAAGATACACCGTTTTCTGATTGGCACCAAGCCAACCAATTAAGTTATAAATTGCTCCACTACCATGTTTTTCATTGGTTAGAGCTTCGTTTTGTGTGTCTTGATTTTTCATGTTAATAGTTTATAAGCGAGCCATCAACTAAATCTTGATACCCTTGTGTAATCACATTATCGCCTGCTGTTAAGCCTTCCATAATTTCAACTTCTCCATTATATGAAATGCCCGTTTTTACCTTCTTAGCTCTTGCAATTTTCTTTCCATTTTCCACGACAGCTACATAAACCAAATCCCCAGTTTCTGTTTTCTGAATTAAATTTTGCTTGATAATCAAGGAGTTAGACTTTGATAGGTCATTAATATTAATTACCGCTACTTGATTTGGTTTCAACGAACCACCCAAATTTGGAATATTTGCCTCAATCCCAAAAGTTCTTGAAGATGGATCAATCAAGGCATCCACTACCGAAATTCTTGCGTTTAACTCCTTATTAATATCTGGAAACTTCACTGTGATAGCATCTCCTTTTTTTACAGAACCTACATACGTATCACCGATTTTGGCGGTAACTTTCAAGTCACCAACATTTACAATCTGAGCAATGGGAGCTCCTGGCATTCCCATTTCTCCTACTTTCTGACGAACTATCTCAACTGTTCCTGAAATGGGTGCATACACTTTACTCATACCCATTTGTGTTTGTATCGTATTTATACGCTTTTCCAAAGCCTCTTTATTAGCTTTTGCTTGCAAATACTGGACTTCCGTTCCAATCTGTTGATCCCAAAGTGTTTTTTGCTTATTATACAAAACAACCGCTAAATCCAACTGATTGTTAATCTCTGCCAATGATTCTTTCATCACTGAATTATCAATTGTAGCTACTAATTGTCCCTTTCTCACGGCTTGTCCTTCCACCACAAAAATGCCTGTTATAGAACCACCCATTTGTGGAGTTACTTGTACAATATTTTTGGAAGTTACCATGCCCTGTGCCTCCACAAAATGTTTAAAACTTTGTGCTTGTAAAGGCATAACTGCTACTATAATGGGAGTAGATTCTACTTTTTTGCCTGCTCCTAATTCTTTTTCAAGTGCTTTAATTTTTACTTCAATCTCTTTTTGCTGAGATTTCAAATCGGCCAATTCAGTCTTTTTATCAGGTTTGCTACAAGCTGCCAAAAGAGCCATTAATGCTAATAATATGTATGTATTTGTTTTCATCTGAATATGTTAAAATTTCTTGTTTTTATTTGTGCAATGTTATCTGTATAATTCAGACAATATTATTCGTTATACAATTTACCTATCGCCTTATCTAAATCTACTTTTGCAATTAAAGCATTATATAAGGTTGTGAAATAGTTGGTTTGAGCTTCTTTTGAGGCAATTTCAGCATTTATTACTTCCAAGTTTGAGCCAACGCCCTGCTTATATTTTATCTTTGAAACCCGCACAATTTCTTTCGCCAAATCCATGTTTGCCTTTTGCTCAACTAAAGTTTCATAGGCATTTTTCAAAGAAATTTGTCCTTGTTTTACCTGTAAATCAATGGAGCTTTCTAATAACTCATAGCTATTTTTTACTTTTTGCCAGTTATTTTGAGATTGAGCAATTTTGTACTTGCGTTGAAAACCATCAAAAATTGGTACTTGTACAGAAAATCCAATATTGGCAGCATTAAACCAAGGTTTTGTAATCAAATCAAAAAACTGTGGACGCCCTGCTGAATAACTATATCCACCATTAAAAGTCACTCTTGGTAAATAGCCTACCTTTTGATTTTTCAAATCCAACTCTGCTAAACGGTCTTGGGTCTGCAAAATAGAATACTCAATACGATTAGGGTATTTCAATTCTTGTGCAGAGTCAGGTGCTAGTTCACTCATGTTGATGTCGGCTAATTTATCCGTTAGCGTAATAGTTTCGCTAATTTTTTTCCCCATCTGAAACTTCAAATTTGCATAGCTCAAATCTTGCAAACGTTCAACATTTTTAGCTTCAATTTTAAGGTTATTTAGCTGAACTTCAAGGCGTTGTACATCAATTTTTTCTACAAACCCTTGGCCGTTCAAAGCTCGTGTATCACGCAAAAGCGAATCCAAACGCCCAACATTCAAGGCCAAGATTTTTATTCGCTCTTCGTTTACCAGAATTCCGTAATAGGCTTTCGTAACGTTTTCTGCAGCTTGTTGCTTAGTCTGTATAAGAACTTTTTTAGGAAGTTCCTTATATACATCTGCTGCTTTCAAGCCTAATAGATAGGATCCGTCAAACAAGATTTGACTAACATTTATGCCCGCATTGCCGCTATTAGCCACCCCGAATTCAGCCGCAATTACTGCCCCTTCGGGTGCTGTTGGGTCAAAAGTTTTAGCAGGAATAAAGACCTTCTGGATGATTAAATTATTGGTATAATTAAAATTTCCATTCACTTGTGGCAAACCAATTCCCTTGATTTCACGTACTCTTGCTTCAGCATTTAAAATATCAATCTGAGCATTTTTGATGTTTACATGATTCTTGACGGCATAATCTACCGCCTCGCGGAGCGTGTAATTTTGTTGAGAGAATGACAGGTTTGAAGCAAGTAATAGGCTCATAATCAGCCATTTACTTAGTATTTTTATATTCATTGTGATAATAGTAAAGGGTTCACGATATAAGGTGAACAAAATTTGAAAAATTAATTTAATATAATTCCGTTGAAAAAATATATTTGGCAAGGCTAAACTCGCATTGAACCTAAGCCATGTAATTATCGCTAAAATTAGAGGCACTCTTGATAAACTTTCAACCCTCTTTCCGTCATGATACCTCTAAAAAAATGATCCAACATCGTAACTTCAACTTCCACAACGCTGAATTTGTTAGCAGGAAATAAGTGTGGGTCAAAGGCAATCTCTATTTGTTCCAAACGCATCTTTGCTAAGATTTCTACATTAATTTCGGGTCTGAAATAGCCCTCTTCAATGCCCTCTTTTAGGTCTTTTATAATGCTGGCAAGAATAAAATTTTGCTTATGCTCCTGAAATAATTCCCAAGTTTTAGGATGATATTTTTTTATGTCAAAAAAAGCCGATGGATTGATTTCTGTAAAAGCCTGTTTGAAAAAATCCATTGATTTTACACTTTTCTCAATGACATTTTTCGTTACTTTTTCCAAATCTTCCCATTCACATTTATCATTTGCCATTTCAATTTGCATCATCTGGTGAACAATGTCATCCTTATCTTCAAAATGCTGATAAATCGTTTTTTTTGATATGCCCAAATCACTTGCAATGTCATCCATAGTTACAGATTTT
>JANPIG010000150.1:0-2723 GCA_031424875.1 Cytophagales bacterium | reverse complement strand
ACTGCAAAAATAAAATCGAAGGCAATGGCTGCTGCCACAAAACCCGAACTATTAGGGCTTGTAAGTGGCAGCCGTACAGAGCGTTGGCAGAAAGCAAAAGCTGCTGCAAAGGCAGTTTTGGATGTTCCTGGATTCGGTTTTCAGTTAGGACTTTCTGCTCCCGTGACGGCTGACCAAGCATCAACAAATTACATAAATCAGTCGTTAGCAAGAAATGGTGGACAAAACGAGATTATTTTTGGAAGGTATTTTATCCAAAGTAAAAATGAAGATGGTGGACGTATTGGACTTTTTAATGGTCCAAATGGCTACAATAATTGGGCAGGAAATACGCCTATCCAAGAATTGATTGATGATTATGAAATGATGGATGGCTCAAAATTTGACTGGAAAAAACCAGAACACGCAAGCAAACCTTATGACAACCGTGACCCACGTTTAAAATCAACTATTTTGTATGAAGGTTCGCCTTGGAAACCACGTTCTGCCAGTGCCGCTCCGCTTGATCCAGCCAATCAAATCCAAACGGGAGAATATGAAGTGATATCGGGAGGAGTTAAAAAAAATCATTTTGGCTTAGATACTCGTAAAAGTAGCATTGAAGACTGGAATGGAAGTTATACGGGCTATTATATGCGTAAATTTACTGATCCAAATCCGAGTTTAGTTGACCAAAACTCTTGGCAACAGATTCCTTGGCCCTTTCTACGACATACCGAAGCTATATTTAATTATGTAGAAGCCTGTATTGAATTGGGTGAAGATGCCGAAGCAAGAAGATGGTTAAATCAAATTCGTTTCCGCTCAGGAATGCCCGCTATTACAGAATCAGGAGACGCACTTCGTCAGCGTTATCGAAATGAACGTAGGGTTGAAATGGTATTTGAAGAACAACGTTACCACGATGCAAGGCGTTGGATGATTGCTCCCACAACCCTCGGACGAAAAGCAAGTATCATAAACGTAAAAGGGACATTGAAGCCAGGTAAAAGTGTAGCGATATATAAATACGACCCAACTAATTACGATTATACCTATACAGTAGGCAAAATTGACCCTGGAAAAGAAAATCGTAATTGGGATGACAAAATATATTTCTTGCCCATTCACCGTGACGAAATAAATCGTAATAATAAGTTAATCCAGAATCCTGGGTATTAATTCTTTTCTTAATTTAATAAAATAAAAAATCTATTTCCTTAAGTTAGGGAATAGATTTTTTTTGTGAGTTCAAGAATTATACCATACAAATATCCATTAGCGCCAGTTTATTATTTGATAATAAATTATCAGCATTAAAATGTCGTATTGCAAGTAAATGATTGGTTTATCGCTGGTGGAGATAAATGAAAAGATGGTGATTGGGAAGGTATCGGTTCAGGTGATAGCAAAAAAATAGAGAATGCTAAATTTGACATTCTCTATTTTTAATCCGAAATCTTAATTCAGAAACTTTCTTAATATTCCCAAAGATTATGTTCCATCTCCATTAATTTATATTCTTCTTGCTGAGACATCACTAAACCTTGTTTTGTACCACCATAAACCGTGTCCAAATCATCATCTTTTGAGTTACCAATTTTGATTAAACGTGCGTGTTGCAAACGCAAATCAAAGGCATCAGCCATGTTTTTGTGTTGTGCTTCGTTTTGTTCGTTGTAATATACACAATTTGGATTGCTACGGAACAATTTATCTAAATCTTTATACTTGAAAGACGCAACTGTCTTATCAAAACCAGCCGTTGTCTTATTAGCAGGAATAATAATGGTAATTGACTGAATGTCAAAATACAAACGTGAACGTTGCTTATCAAAAATAGCGTCCTCCCGAATTTCCAATACTGATAATTCTTTAGCATAATACAAATCCCCTGTTGTCGAAGCAGGTTTTGGCGTATTAAAACCATCATTTACCGCTGGCGTTGTACCATTTGCAGGAGTGCCTGTCAGAGGCGTTTTTGGTTTTGGATCTCCCCAACCATCATCCGCACCTGCAGTAGTTCCGCCAGAAGTTTCAGTACCAAATCCAGCCGCTTTTTCAGCATCAGAAAGGGCATTATCTCCAATAGAAGCTTCTACGACTAAGTTTTTCAAAAAATCTTCTTTAGTCATTTTGGTTATTAAAGAATCATTTCGATATGGTTGCAAAACACCGCTTTGCACCCATTCCATTAAATATTTAGTAATTTCGTTACCTTTTGAAAAGAACGGCTGATTCTGTTTTTCGTTCAAATCCATACGTCTCCACAAACGTTTTTTCCACATGATATTAGACTCGTCAATAGGACGAACGGAATCAGGGTTTTTACCTTTGTTGTCTTTTTCTTGGGCTGATACCCACGTGCAAGTAGTCAAAGATACCAATGCTACGATTGCAATTTTACTAAGATTTTTCATAAAAGATGGAATGACAAGTTTAACAATTAATTGGTTTTCAAGTATTTGTAAACTTATTTTTTCATATTTTGAATAACGAGTTACCTTTAAAAATATTTTATTAGTTCAACGGAATATTCTTTACTACACTTACAGGAATAGTTTCAATTGTTCCACGGAAATTCTTTCTTTGAACAGATTTCACTTCAATATAATAACGGTCACCCGCTTGAGCATTTTGAGACAAAGACCCAATACTTCCACCGCCCGACAAAGTTAAATCTCCAATTTTCTTCTGACCTCTTGCTAAAGCAATATACACTTCAGTTACACGATATTGTGCAT
>JANPIG010000149.1:0-1015 GCA_031424875.1 Cytophagales bacterium | reverse complement strand
TTGATCGTTCTGAACGTAAAATGTCATTAGGTATCAAACAATTAACTGAAGATCCTTGGACTAAACAAGATTTGTTAGCTCGTTATGCTATCGGTTCTAAACACACTGGTACAGTACGTAACTTAACAAACTTCGGTTTATTCCTTGAATTAGAAGAAGGTATCGACGGATTGGTTCACGTTTCAGATTTATCTTGGACTAAGAAAATCAAGCATCCATCTGAATTTGTGAAAGTTGGTGATAAATTAGACGTAATTGTATTAGAACTTGATGCAGAAAACCGTCGTTTAGCTCTTGGACACAAGCAATTAGAGGAAAATCCATGGGATACTTTCGAGTCAATCTTCACAGTAGGTTCAGTACATAAGTGTACAATTACTGCGAAAAATGACAAAGGAGCTACTTTGGAATTGCCTTATGGAATTGAAGGTTCATAGGCATTGAAGCAAATTGTGAAAGAAGATGGTTCGGTTGCGGAAGTAGGCGAGCAATTAGATTTCAAAGTAACTGAATTCAACAAAGACGACCGCAAAATTCAACTTTCACACGTACGTACTTATAACGATGCGAAAGAAGAAGCCGTAGCGGAAGAGAAGAAGAAAACAGCGAAAGATGTAGCTAAAATGTCTGACGCAGCTGAGAAAACTACAATGGGAGATTTAGATGCTTTATCAGCATTAAAAGCCTCAATGGAGAAAACAGCAAGCGAAGAAGCCAAGAAGAAATTAGATAAAAAAGCGAAAGCAGAATAATCTAATTTATTTCAAATATTAAACGGTCTGTGAGTCAATGACTTACAGACCGTTAGTTTTAATTTTTGAAAAATAACTTTTATCCATCAGTTTTTGGTATTAATTTTGTAATTCAAACATCACATAAGATGGTCTTGTGGCCGAGTGGCTAGGCAGAGCTCTGCAAAAGCTTCCACAGCGGTTCGAATCCGCTCGAGACCTCTAAAGTTTAACAAAAAGCCCTGAAGTCAGGGCTTTTTGTTTTTAATACGTAGAAAAAAAAG
>JANPIG010000148.1:0-2218 GCA_031424875.1 Cytophagales bacterium | reverse complement strand
GATCATCAATTACCTTGGCGCGCGCGCGGGCACGCTGACGCAAAATATTTTTTCCATCGCCAAGCTCGTCGGCATGGCCGCGCTTGTCATCCTCGCGCTCTGGCCGGGCGGCCCCACATTGAATTTAATTCCATCTATAATTTCAATATCTTTCGACCAATCTATCAATGCCCAATCCTTTCCTTGTTCAGCTACGATTACTTTTTTAGATTCACTCAAAATCCAAATTACTTTCTCTACTCCCCATGACAATAAGCGGTCAGTTTTTTGATAAATATAAGTTTGTTCTGTAAAATCGGTAGTATCAATATTTACATCTATTTCAATATCTATTTTTGGAGGGATATTTAGGTAATGCTTATCAATATTAGCAATAGATAACTGATTATACTCAAAGATAACAATGTCTCCTGAAAGATTATCATTTAATTCAAGGTGCAAACCTGTTTCTCCTGTCAATATGTGATACTTATCATCGCTTAATTGGCGAACTAATAATTTATAAATATATGATACAATAAATGATTGTAAGCCACTTGCTCCCATGATGTCTTCTAATGTTTTTTCTTTTCGTAAAACCGCCTTGTACCCTTTGTAATAAATAGGAATCCCGTTCAATACCTCTTTTACAAGATATTGGGGTACTTTTCGAGCCACTTTCCGTTGAGTTGCAGTAGTCATTGGATTTCAAGTTTAATTATATTGTAAACTTACCGATTTTTCTTTAATCTTCTTAATAATTTTCTCCGCATGAACCCTTGAATTTTCGATGAATAATGAGTGCGTATCCATGCCTCCACAAATCACTCCTGCCAAGTAAACGTTGGGTAAATTAGTTTCTTGCGTTTCGTTATTATATGTTGGTTTCATGATTTCATCTTCCGATAAAGTAATGCCCATTTTTCTCAAAAAATCAAGATTAGGCTGATAACCCGTCATGGCAATAACGTAATCATTTTCAATCGTAATGATGCCTTCGGGCGTGCGAATATCCACCTCATGCTCACGAATTTCAACGACTTCCGAATTAAAATATCCTTTAATAGATTCTTCTTTAATTCGATTTTCAATATCTGGTTTTGCCCAATATTTCACTCTTCGTCCAATCTCACCGTGACGAATCACCATGGAAACTTCCGCTCCTTTTCGCCAAGTTTCTAAGGCAGCATCAACCGCAGAATTGTTTGCACCCACCACTAAAACCTTCTGCAAAGCGTAGAAATGAGGTTCTTGGTAATAATGCGTAACTTTTGGCAAGTCTTCTCCCTTTACATTCATCAAGAAAGGGATGTCGTAAAAACCTGTAGAGATGATAATATTTTGGGTTTCGTATTCTGATTTTGAGGTTTTTATTGAATAATTTTCATCTTCATTTTTTTGTACACCAACTACTTCTTCAAATAAATTTATCTTCAATTTACGATGCAACGCCACTCTCCGATAATACTCCAAAGCCTCGGCACGTGTGGGTTTAGCATTGTTAGAAACGAAGGGTACATCACCAATTTCCAGACGGTCTGAGGTGCTGAAAAAAGTCATATTAGCAGGATAATTATAGAGAGAATTGACCAAACAGCCTTTTTCCAAAATAACATATTTCAGCCCAGCCGCCTGAGCTTCCAGTCCGCAAGCCAAGCCAATAGGTCCTGCACCAATGATGATTAAGTCGTAATTTTGCATAGTTTCGGTTTTCGATGTTTGTTACGGGCGGCGTTCCGCTTCGATGTTCGGGGGATTTTATACACTCACAACAAAGCAAAAAACCTATCAGTTTCATCAACTAATAGGCTTTTTCCGTTTTTCGTGATTCGATGTTCGATGTTTGGTTGGAGTCAGAACCTAATATCGAACGTCGAATCACGAACATCAAAAAAGCTACTCACTTTTCACCGAACTCGCCCCAGACACATCTGATTTTACCGAAGGCTGACCACGATAACGCAATGACGATGCTCCACTGGCTTCAACATTCAATGATTTTGATACTGCCACTTTCACCGAACTCGCCCCTGAAATATCCGCATCTACATCACGAGCCGAGAAATTATAACAATTAATATTGCTGGCTCCAGATACGTCAAAGTCCATTTTTGAGGTGCTACCGTTCATTTTGATAGACGATGCCCCCGAACAATCCAATTTTACTTTGTCGGCTTTTATGCTGATTTCTGAATTAGCAGCCCCCGAAAATTTCAAGACAACATCTTCCAAATCATTG
>JANPIG010000147.1:0-4962 GCA_031424875.1 Cytophagales bacterium | reverse complement strand
AACCAACCAACGTTGCCAAACGACTTGGTATATGAGGGCTGAAAAACCAGAAAGAAAAAAGACTATCAATAAGGCTTTTTGACGAATAGTGGATGTTAATTTCAAGGAAACATTAGGGTTTAAGTATCAATATGCAAAATAAGAACAAAATCTTCATTTCTAATAAAAAGCCCTGCTTCTTTTGAAGAAACAGGGCTTTTGAATTTAATCTAATAAATTTTACTTCGTATAATACACCTCATAGACCATATTTGTAGGAATAGTTGGATTAGAAGCACTCCACGAAGGGCTATTAGACACAATGCCACCATAAATATATCCTATCAAAGTCTTTTTACCCACTGGCAGTGCAGTATAATTAATAATATCGTATTGATTATTATATTTAGGAACACTTGGAGCAGTGATAAATATACTTTCAGAACCCATATAGGTG
Source organism: Cytophagales bacterium (assembly GCA_031424875.1). GTDB lineage: Bacteria > Bacteroidota > Bacteroidia > Cytophagales > Spirosomataceae > Arcicella. The sequence goes on along the minus strand of JANPIG010000147.1, from coordinate 4,526 downwards.
GGCGTACCCGTAGGATTATTGATTTCTGTGGTTATGTTTGTCTTATTATTCTTACTAATGGTCATGATAGATTTCGTAAAACCGTCGGTATCGGTGGTAGTATTTGTTCCAATTCCTCCAAAAGCCGTTGTCAGCATTATATCGTTTGGGGCATCGTACATGGTGGTGTTGGCGGTTGCGTAGATATTTGAGGTCTGCGTATAGGAGTAATCTATTTGATAACCGGGCATTGCGCCACCTCTTAGATAAATTGGGTTTCTGAAAGGGGTGCCAGGTCCATACGTGAAAACACCCCCGTAAACTGTTAATCCAATACTTTGTCCACCTCTCAAAATGGCTGGCACTACCAACAAATCCCTCCTCCGAAATTGCGTTACGCTATCGGGTTTATTATCTGAAATATATTGCCGAGAACTGTTAATAATACTAATACTTGTGGGCGTTTCTGCCAATTTGAACACATGAACGGAATCAAGATACGTTTGAATTTTAGGGTTGGAAAAAGAGGCATTATACATTCCCATAAAACGATGTCCAAGCACCAAATAAAATTTTCCATCTGGCAATTTATACATTTCACCGCCCGTAGAAGCAGTAATTGGATCTTTGGTATAGACTACTGAAGCCATTAATTGAATCTTATTTTTGGTAATAATAGCATTTATCATACTATTAATATTTACCCTCGAAAGCGTTGAATAAGTAGTCCACGTGGAATCCGGCAATTTGGCGTGATACTCACCGTAGCCTCCTGAAATATATAGATAGTTGCCTACTTGAAAGTGCTGCATATTGGAGGAGGTATATTGCTCACGAAGGATTGCTGGAAGGTTTACCGCCGACATGCTATCCAATTTATTGGTAGCAGTATTGTAAACATAAATGAATTTATTAGCTTTTTTGAAAGGAAAATTTGTAGCACTGCCAAAGCCGTGAAAACCATTAGTCCTGCCCCCCACCAACAACCAATAATTGCCAGATTTGGCAAATACAAAAGATTGTAAAGCAGGAAGATTAAGGAATTTTTGACTTGGTTGAAGGCTAAAACCTTTTTGCGATTGGGCTTGGAAAGTTATCGTGAAAAGCAAAAGAACGAACAGCAGTCGATAAAGATTTTTCATATTAATATTTGGTTTAATTGTGGAAATAAACCTAAAATTAACCTTTCGATATCCCAGAAAACAGGGTAGAAATACCTGTTTTTTTATCTCATCATTCAATGCGTGGCACGGCTTTACAAAGTTTATCTGATTGAAAGAAATATGTGTTTAGCCGTGCCACGCATAACAAATTTCTTATTTTACATCATATTCAATCACCGCCGTTGCCGTGGTAACAGACTCATTATGCAGACGGTCAAATGAGGTAACGTGATATACATAGCCTCTGGCTTTCTCGGCTGTGGTGTCGGTAAAGGTGTTTTGTCTGCCCACATAAAGTATTTTATCAACTCGTTGAAAATCAGGTTTTTCGGCTCTCTCAAAACGATAAACAGCAAAGTACGTGTTCTCATTTCCATCACTTGCCAAATCGCCAGGTTGCCAGGTCAAAATGGGTTTTCCACCTTGGTTTTTAGTAATAAAGACCTGCTTCGGAGCCAAGGGGGGCACATTATCTTTCCAAGGCATAGGGGGAACAATGGAAGGCTTTCGGTAAAAATCAGCCCTAAGAGAGTCTTGAAAACCGCCGTAATTTTCGGTTAAACTTTTGGAACTAAAAAAGATACTCCCGTCAATTTGATTAGATTGTCGATCGAAACGGATTTGGGCAGGGGCTTCTGTTAAGCTCCATCCTGATTTTATTTTATAAACCCCGTGCCCGATATAAAGGTGTCTGCCAAAAGCATTTTCCATCCACCATTTAGAGAGTTCTTTATAGGGAACTTTAGCATGATTGCGGTCGAAATAAATCTGTGGGGCAATATAATCAATCCATCCTTGCTCCACCCACTTGCGAGTATCAGCAAACAATTGTCCGTGCGAAGTTTGTCCTGCTTGGGTGCGTGAACCATCTGGTGTGGCATTACTAAAATTCTTCCAAACGCCAAAAGGGCTAATTCCAAATTTGACATAAGGCTTCGTTCTTTTGATGGCTTCGCTGATTTGAAATATTAATAAATCAGTATTATTTCTTCGCCAATCTTCAATATTTTCAAAGCCATGAGGGTATTTTCTGAAGGTACTTTCGTCCTTTAAAACTTGCCCAGTTACTTGATAAGGATAGAAATAATCATCAAAATGAATACCGTCCACATCGTAATGTTTTACAATTTCCACCACGACATTTGTGATATAATCTCTAACTTCGGGAATGCCAAAATTCAAGAGTTTCTGGCCGTCATAAGTCAGCATCCATTCGGGTTTGCGGTTGCTGATATGGTCTGGTGTGATACTGGTAGCTTTACGAAAAGTGGCTCTATTGAGGTTTAGCCAAGCATGAAACTCTAAATTACGGTCATGTGCTTCCGTAATCATAAAACTCATGGGATCGTAATAAGGGTAGGGAAATTTACCTTGCTGACCCGTCAGAAATTCCGACCAAGGTTCGAGGCTACGGGCGTAATAGGAGTCGCAAGCATCACGCACCTGTACCATGACAGCATTGAGATTAGAACGTTTGTGTTCATCCAAAATTCGGATAAAATCCTGTTTTTGTTGGTCGGAATTATACTGACCTTTTTTGGGCCAGTCTATATTTTCAACCGTAGCAATCCAAGCCGCCCGAAATTCATATTTGGGCGAATTACTCAATGGGCGGAATTTTTGGGAGAGACAACTAAGGCAAATAAAAAATAAAAGGAGGGTTGTCTGAATAAATTTATTTAGCATAATCAAAGCAAGCACATTTACTTATATTATGCAAGTTATTCAATTATTTGTAAAATTTACTCTTTCTCAGGTTTTGGATTGATTTCTCTTAGTCCTAAAACTTATCTGATAACAGTAATAATTAATTTATTTATACCTAAAGAATATTTATAACTAGGCATGCCTGATTACTTCGATTTACGATTTACAAATGGGCTACACATTAGTAAATCGAAGTAATCAGGAATTTGAGTATAACCTACTTAACTAACCTTAGCCCCTAATCTATTCTTCAATTGAAAACATATATCCTACGCCTTTTAAGGTTTTTATATAATGTTCAGGAATTTTTTCACGTAATTTTCGGATGTGAACGTCCACAGTGCGTTCTACTACATACACATCTACGCCCCAAACTTTCTCTAACAATTCATCTCGATTAAATACTTTATCAGGATGTTTTGCCAAGAAATAAAGCAATTCAAATTCCTTCTTAGGCATCGCCAAAGGCATACCATTATTGGTTACGCTATAATTAGTACGGTTTATATGAATAACACCAATATCAATAACCGTCTCATTATCAGCTTGTTGCACATCTCTGCGAAGTGTAGCTTTAATTCTACTAATTAAAGCACGTGGTTTTATAGGCTTCACAATATAGTCATCAGCACCTACATCAAAAGCGGCAACTTCAGTATATTCTTCGGCACGAGCTGTTAGGAAAAGAATGTAAGTATCTTTAAATTCAGAAAGTTGGCGTAATTGGCGAGCCGTTTCGATGCCGTCCTGTCGGGGCATCATCACGTCCATCAGAATCAAATCAGGCTTGAAAGTTTTTGCGACCTCCACTGCCTGAATTCCATCCAAAGCCGAAGCCGTTTCATATCCTTCTTTACTAAGATTATAAGCTAAAAGTTCAATAATATCAGGGTCATCGTCAACCAAGAGGATTTTTGGAGTAGGTAAAGCGTTTGCCATGTTGGGGTTTTTCATCATTACGCTACAAAATTAGTTATCGTAATATTACGGAATTGTTAAATAAAAACATAACCTTGCTAATTTGCATTAATAATGAAATATTAGACCAACTATTTAGATAAATTAGTAAATGGAAACATGAATTACTATTTCTGATTTTATTGATAAACCCGCACATAATCTACTTCCATTCTCACAGGAAATATGCTTTCATCAATTCCTTTGGTACCGCCCCAATTTCCCCCCACTGCTACATTCAACAATATATACATGGGATTATTGAAAGGCCATTCTTTATCCGTTTTATGTTCATTCAGAATAGTCAAATAAGGGGCATTATCTAAGAAAAAAGTTAATTTTTCTGTATCCCATTCACAACTATAAGTATGAAATTCTGTATAGGGATTTTTGATAAAAATTCGCTTCGTTTTTTGTGTTCCTTTTACGTGATTATAGGCCGTTGAATGAATACTTCCTACAATCGTGTCAGGGTCATAACCTACGTGTTCCAAAATATCAATTTCTCCGCATTGGGGCCAGCCAACGGTATCGATATTTGTACCTAACATCCACCCTGCTGGCCAAGTACCACGTCCTTTAGGCAATTTTGCTCTAATATCTACTCTTCCATAACTCCAGTCTTTTTTACCTCTTGTAACCATTCTTGCAGAAGTATATTCTTTGCCTTCTCGCTTTTCTTTGCGAGCAATTATTGATAGAAATCCGTTCCCAACAACG
>JANPIG010000146.1:0-2033 GCA_031424875.1 Cytophagales bacterium | reverse complement strand
CGGTTTCTCCAAATACTACTACCACTTACACAGCAACTTGTAGTTCAGTATATTGTGTATCTGAAAAATCAACACCAGTTACAGTGAAAGTTGAGAATCCAGCTCCTCCAGTAGTGAGTTCGGGTACTTCAACCATCTGTGCAGGTTCATCAGTTGAATTGACAGCCACGGGTTGTAGCGGAACAGTAACATGGTCGCCAGGGGGATTGACAGGAAACAAAATCACGGTAACACCAACGGTTTCTACTTCATATACTGCTACATGTACTATCGGTACTTGTGTGAGTCCAGTATCGAACAAGAAAGACATTACCGTTACAGATTTTGCTAAACCAACAATTACAGCTGATAAATTAACTATCTGTGCGGGTCAGTCAATTATTTTGACTTCTAACGGATGTAACGGAACTGTAACGTGGTCAGACGGCATAACCGGTTCGCCAAGAACAATTACGCCAACGGCTGATATTAAATACACAGCTACTTGTGAATCAGCAACTTGTAAGTCTGATAAATCAAATGAATTATCAATTAAAGTAAATACTCCTCCCACTCCACCAACAATCGCTTGCTTGAAAACGGAGATTTGTGCAGGAGAAAGTACAACACTTACTGCGGTGAATTGCATAGGTACAGTAAGATGGTCAGATAATCAAACAGGAGCATCAATTATTGTTAAGCCAAGCACAACTACTACCTATTCAGCAGTATGTGTAACAGGTTCTAATTGTGAGAGTGTTAAATCAAACGAAAAAACTATCACAGTTAACCCTACGGTAGTGTTAAATTTGACAGCATCGGCAAGTCCAGCTAATATTTGTTCAGGTTCAGAATCTACTTTGACTTTAACAGGATGTACTGGAACGATAACATGGACAGGTGGTTTGACGGGTGCAAGCATCAAAGTTAAGCCAGCAACTACTACCACATATACAGCTACTTGTTCAGGCGTTGTTTGTGCAACGGATGCTTCGGCAAGTGTGAAAGTAACGGTATTACCAGGTGCAACAACACCAACCATCGCAGCTTCTGGAACTCAGATTTGTGTAGGCGGTGAAGTAACCTTGACTGCTAATAACTGTAATGGAACTGTATTGTGGAGCAATTCAGCAACAACGGCAGCTATCACAGTGAAGCCAACAGTAACAACAACTTATACAGTACAATGTAAAGTAGAAGGTTGTGGTGATGCTAAAACGTCTGAACCAGTTATTGTGAAAGTGGGTAATCCAGATGCTCCAACTATTTCATCAACACCAGCGAGTGTATGTGTAGGAGGTTCGGTAGTCTTGACAGCAACAGGATGTTCAGCAGGAACAGTATTGTGGTCGAATAGTAAAACTGGAAACTCAATTACCGAAACCGTAAATGCTACTACAACATACAGTGCAGTGTGTAAAGTAGGAATTTGTAATAGTGCTGAATCTAATAAAGTAACCGTAACAGTAATTATTCCATCAGTACCAACTATCTCGTGTGCAACCAGCACTATCTGTGCAGGAAGCGAAATCACTTTGGTAGCAACGGGTTGTGAAGGAACAGTGAAATGGTCAGATGGTCAAACAGGAGCTATTGTAAAAGCAACTCCACCCAGAACAACTGATTATACGGCTACTTGTACGGTTGGAACTTGTACTTCAAATCCATCAAGTGTTGCAACGGTGAACGTGGGTAATCCACCCGCACCATCAATCACTTGTAGTGCAACGTCAATTTGTCAAGGAATCCAAATTACTTTAACCGCTACAAACTGTACGGGAACAATCGTTTGGAATGATGGACAAGTAGGAAACGTAATCACAGCGAAACCAAATTCTACTACTAAATATACAGCAACCTGTAAATTAGATAAGTGTGAGTCTGGTAAGTCTAACGAAATAACAGTAACAGTAGGTGCAGGAGGAGTTACTCCTAAAACTAAAAACTTGAACAACGTTTGTCCATTCGTAACAGTTGATTTGGCATCGGGTGTAACAAGTACAAGCACAGGCACTTACGAATATCATACAGGTGTGTTACCATCATCGCCTTTG